>NZ_CAWUDM010000038.1:0-55201 GCF_963920855.1 Nostoc sp. CCY0012
CAGGGGGGCAGGGTGCAGGGGGCAGGGGGGAAAGAAATTCAGTGAGTACAAACAACAAACATCTTTAGACTTCTTGCAAAAGTCGTGATTTTCAAACTCTTCATTGCGTCTTTGCGCCTTGGCGTGAGATTATCCTTTTGACAAATCTCCAACACAAGGCAAGGAATCAGCCCGGCCCATCTCCCAATCCCCAACCCTTACCGTCCCAATGAAGGCAAAAAACTCACAATACCTGGGAAGATGATAATTAAGACCAAAACCAACATTTGCAGCAAAATAAATGGAATCACACCGCGATAAATATCAGATGTGCTGACTTCTGGAGGGGCGACACCACGTAAATAAAATAAGGCAAAACCAAAGGGAGGTGTGAGGAAGGAAGTTTGCAGATTTGCTCCCAAAATCACACCATACCAAATCAAGTCAATGCCTAACTTTTCGGCAACTGGTACAAACAACGGCACAACTATAAAGGCAATCTCGAAAAAGTCGATAAAAAAGCCGAGAATAAATACCGTTGCCATGCTGACAATCAAAAAGCCGATTTCGCCGCCGGGAAGATTGGCGAGGACATCAAACATAAATTGATCACCATTCACTCCTCGGAATACTAAGCTAAAGGCTGTGGAACCCAACAGAATGAAAATCACCATGCTAGTGATTTTTAAAGTGGCATCACAAACTTGACGCAGAGATTCTAAAGTTAATTGACGGTTTGCAGCAGCCAAGGCGATCGCACCAGCACAACCTACAGCACCGGCTTCTGTGGGAGTAGCAAAGCCAAAAAAGATACTCCCTAATACTAATAAAATCAGGATCAACGGCGGCAGCATCACCTGAATTATCCTTCTTCCCAAAGCTTTACCGCCAATTTCTCGCACCTCGGCAGGCAAAGCTGGTGCTAATTCTGGTTTTAAAAATGCCACTATCAGCACATGCAAGGCAAATGCACCTGACATCATCAAACCGGGAATCAACGAACCGATAAATAAATCACCTACCGAAATTCCCAACTGATCGCCCAATACCACCAAAACTACACTCGGTGGGATAATTTGCCCTAAAGTACCCGATGCCGCAATTACACCAGTAGCTAATTGTTTGTTGTATCCATAGCGCAGCATAATCGGCAGGGAAATTAACCCCATGGCCACAACTGTCGCTGCTACCACACCAGTAGTTGCAGCCAACAACGCACCCACCAACACCACAGCTAAAGCTAGTCCGCCACGTAAGCGTCCCAACAAAATCCCCATTGTTTCTAATAGTCTCTCAGCTATGCCAGATTTCTCCAGCATTGACCCCATAAATATGAAGTAAGGGATAGCTAAAAGAGTGTAATTTGCCATGATGCCAAAGATTCGCTGGGGCATGGCGGTAAGAAATATGGGGTCAAATACACCGAGGGAAATTCCCACAATACCAAATAAAATTGCCACCCCACCCAGGGAAAAAGCCACAGGATATCCCAGCGATAACAGCACCAAAGCCCCGGCAAACATCACTGGCCCCAGCCATTCATAATCCAGTGTCATGTTGTTCCTCCTGGGGTTCTAGTCTGCCTTGAAGAATTGCCACATTTTTGATTGCTTGAGAAATTCCCTGAAAAATCAACAACACAAAGGCGACAATAATCATGGTTTTAATAGGATAGCGAGGCAAACCATCAGGGTCTGGGGATGTTTCCAAAATTTGCCATGAAGCCACGATGGTATCCCAAGAAAAAAATATTACCATAATGCAGAAAGGAATCAGAAAAAATACTGTCCCCAATAAATCTGCAAGTGCTTTCCGCCGAGGTGGCCAGTTACTATAAAAAACATCAACACGGACGTGTTCATTGTGCTTTAAAGTGTAACCTGCACCCAATAAAAAAATTAAGTCAAAAATATACCATTGCGCTTCTATGTAGGCGTTGGAAGTCAGGTTAATGCCAATAAACCTGCCTAAGTATCGTCCTACAACATTCCATACACCAAGTATGACCATGACTAGCACCAGCCAATTGGTAAATCGACCAATGACTTCAGTGCAGGTATCAATAATTCTGGATATTCTTAATAATTTTTCCAAAGATTTCCTCACCTCTTGAATCAGTGTAAATGTAGTGTACAACTCAAGATTGCAGAGAAATAGCCCCTTGATTCTTCTCTCTTCGCGTGCTTTGCCATTTGTTCGCTCCTGATTGGACACAATTATCGGGGATAGCTCAAAAATTCTTTACCCTAACACGTTCCGACTGTCTCCCTCAAATCGTAGGATAAGAACAGAAGGATGGGTCAACTGTAGATTTAACCAATGACTTCAACTATTCCCACTAAAAATCGCAACTTACATATTCAAGCCATAGGGGCTAAGATTTTCCACTCCGTTAATATTATTAGTTTATTTCTCATGCTCACCAGCGGGTTACAAATCTATAATGCTAACCCTGTTTTTGGTGGACGTGCAGGTTTACATATTCCACCCATATTTACATTAGGAGGTTGGTTAGCGGGGGGTAGACACTGGCATTTTGCGGCGATGTGGTTATTCTCGCTGAATCTCTTGTGGTATGGAATTTACATTTTAGTTACTCGACGTTGGCGACATCGGTTTGTCGGTACTAATGACTTCAAGGCTTTACAAAAAACTCAAAATTCTCGCCGGGTAATTTATGCTTGGCATCGCATTGTTTATACAGCAATTATTCCTATTTTATTGTTGGCTTTGTTGACGGGGATAGGTATGTATAAACCTGCTCAATTTCCTTGGATTGTGGATATGTTTGGCAGTTGGGAAGCTTTGCGAATTGTTCACTTTTCTTCAGTACCAATGGTGATTGTGTTTGTAGTTGTTCACTCTTTGTTAGGGCGAAAAGCAGGGGGTTCTCAATTGACTGAATCGATGTTTTGGTAAATAGAGTTATGTGGTGTAGCTATCAAGTATTTTTTTTGAACTAACCGCAAAGGGCGCGAATTAAGAAAAAGAATAAAAGAGAGTTGTTTAGGGTGGGTTTTGCCCCGCAAAACCTTTTCTAAGTTTCTTTCAAAAATATAATACGAATCCTATAGGAACAGTTCAATGAGTTTAATTCATCTAAAACGTCGTCAATTTTTGCAGGTTTCAGGATTATCTGCTGTGAGTTTGCTTTTGGGTGGTTGTGGTACACCAGCATTTGAAGATTTGGTAGGTCAACTTTCTGAACCACTGAACCGTAAAGTAGGTAAATTAATATTTAATCCCCAAAAGCCTGTACCAGAATTTTATCTCAGTGAAATTGAACCGGAGGCGTTGATAGTTAATACTTTTAGATCTACCCCTATTATTGAACCAGAAAATTATCGTTTAATTGTCGATGGTGAAGTTAACAATCCTCTCAGCCTCACCCTGGCGGAGATTTATAATTTACCTTTAACTTCGATGATTATTCGTCATGTTTGTGTGGAAGGTTGGGCAGCAATTGTGCAATGGGGTGGTGTTTGTCTTAGAGAAATTATTGCCCTTGCTCAACCTAAGGCTAATGTTCAGTATGCTTATTTTAAATCGGCTGATGGTTATTATGAAAGTTGGGATATAGCTTCAGTTTTACATCCTCAAACTTTATTAGCTTATGAAAAAAATGGTGAACCTTTACCTATTGATAATGGTGCGCCTTTGCGTTTAGCTGCGCCTATTAAACTGGGTTATAAGCAAAGTAAGTGGGTGACTAAAATCTCACTTGTGAGTAATTTATCTCAATTTAAAGGCTACTGGGAAGATCAAGGTTATGACTGGTTTGCCGGAATTTAGAAAATTATAATACATAAATTAATCAAATCAATGAACTTTTTTGATAAATTACAGCGTAATATCACCCAAAACCAAAGCTTACTTTTTGTCGGTCTTGACCCAAATCCGGAAATGATATCTGCTGAGTACACATCTGGGGATATCATCTCTGATTTAGAAAATTGGTTACAATTTGTTATTAGTGAAACGGCTGATTTTGTTTGTGCTTATAAACCAACTTTAGGATTTTATGAAGCTTTAGGTATTCCTGGATTAGAACTATTACAGAAAACTTTAGCGGCTATTCCTGATCATATTCCTATTATTCTCGATGCTAAACATAGTGATTTAAATACAAGTACTGTTTTTGCGCGCACTGTATTTACAGAATGGCAAGTAGATGCAATTACTCTCAGTCCCTATACAGGACAGGATCATGTAGCACCGTTTTTAGTTTATCCTGATAAAGCAGTATTTATTGTATGTTGTACTTCTAATCCTGGAGCAGAAGCTTTACAGCAATATCCCACCAAAGAATCACCTCTTTATTTGCAGGTGGTTAAGGAATCAAAAAATTGGGGTACTCCAGAACAATTGGGCTTGGAAGTAGGTACTACAAAGCCGGAAGTTTTAGCACGTATTCGGGCGATCGCACATGAACGGATGATTATGGCACGTAGTATTTGGGCTGAAAAAAATAACCTGAAACAAATTTTAGAAGCAGGCTTAAATGCTAATAATGATGGGTTATTAATTCCTGTGCCTCAAGATATGTTGGCTAGTGCAGATTTATGCCAAAATATCCAGAATTTACGCGAAGAAATTAATCAAGCAAGAACTACAATTGTCGGTGATGCTTCTAGCTGTGATCTATGGTTACCTGATGTTTGTGTTTTGAATCAGCATCCTCAACAAGACTTGATTTTGCTACTTTATGACGTAGGTTGCATTATGTTTGGCAACTTTGTTCAAGCATCGGGAGCTACTTTTCCTTATTATATAGACTTACGTAAAATTATTTCCAATCCCCAAGTTTTTAATCAAGTACTTAAAGCCTATGAGGAGATTTTGCAGCGCCTGAATTTTGATAGAATAGCAGGTATTCCTTATGGTTCATTGCCAACTGCAACTGGTTTAGCTTTGCGTTTGCACTATCCCATGATTTTTCCGCGAAAAGAAGTTAAAGCACACGGAACTCGGCGGTTAATTGAAGGGAATTTTCATCCGGGTGAGACAGTGGTGGTGGTTGATGATATTCTCATTAGCGGTAAAAGTGTGATGGAAGGTGCAGCAAAGTTGCAATCCGCAGGGTTAAAGGTGGAGGATATTGTGGTTTTGATTGATCATGAACAAGGAGTAAAAGATAGGTTACTAGAAAATGGTTATCGGGGTCACTCAGTTTTTACTCTTTCGGAAATTACAGAAACGCTTTATCAAGCAGGGAGAATTAATCAGGAGCAATTTTTAGCGTTTAAAGAAGGCGAAGGTTAAACAATTTTAAATTTATCTAACTACTCCCAAAGGGGGTTTTTTATATAAAGCCTGTATTTGCATACTACATATATGCAGATAATTATCAAGATGTTTAAAGATATTTATAGTTATAAACCATGACTATTTCACTTGAACAATTACTTAAATGGTTAATTTTGACGCTACTGTTTCCTTTAGTATTTTTAAATGGTTGGCTAGCGTTTCAATTTTTTAAATCTTTTCAATCCCTGGTGACAGTTTTTATATTGGCAACTTTGTTGGCTTTTATTTTGAACTACCCTACTTTGTTTTTTCAGCAACGTGGAGTTAAACGAAGTTATGCTGTAGCGTTAGTTTTTTTATCAGCTTTGGCGTTATTATCGGCTTTGGGAATAATTTTGTTACCAATTATTTACCAACAAATGAACGAAATGGCACAATTATTGCCACAATGGATTCATTCGAGTGAGGAAAAACTACAACTGCTAGATAATTGGGCTGTTAGCCGCGGATTACAAATTAATGTGAGTGAGATTATCAGTCAATTCACAAATCGTTTACCAGATGAAGTAGAGAATTTAGCTGATAAATTATTTAGTATTTTTATTGAAACTATTGATAGTATTTCTGATATTTTAATTACAGTAGTATTAACCTTTTACCTGTTATTAGATGGGCCGAGAATTTGGGAAGGTTTATTTAAAAAATTACCGGGGAATTTTGCTCAACCAGTCCAGCGATCGCTTCAGCAAAATTTCCGTAATTACTTAATTGGTCAGGTAACTTTGGCTTCGTTGATGGGGTTTTTACTCACTCTGATATTTCTCCTATTCCAAGTGCCGTTTGGATTAATATTTGGTTTGGGGGTGGGTGTTTTTAGCGTAATTCCCTTTGGAGATATCGTCAGTATCGGTGTAATTACCTTAATCATCGCGTCGCACAACTTTTGGCTAGCAGTGAAGGTTTTAGCTGTTGCTGTGATTACGGATCAGTTAATCGACCAGGCGATCGCACCGCGTCTTTTAGGCAAATTTACCGGACTTAGACCAATATGGGTGTTAACTGCTTTACTAGTAGGCACTTACATTGGCGGGTTGTTGGGATTGTTAATTGCTGTACCCATAGCTGGTTTTCTCAAAGATGCCTTGGATGGGTTTTCGGTCTTTAATGATAGCGATGGCATAATTACAGGTACAGAAACAACCGAGATGTTAAATCAGGAATCCATCTCTTCATGAGAATAGGCTATTTTTGGCTAGCGATCACCCTGCATTTCTCTTTGACGCATGGGCATGGCATCAATTTGTTGAAAAATTACCTCTGGGTTAATGGGGTTATCTTCACGGCGCTTTGATTGCCCATCCTTACCTACCAGAATAGTTTGGAACTTTTGAGGGTCAACATTGAACTGCGATCGCACTCTGCTAATATCCTCATCATCCAGCTTTTTCCCGGCGGCGCGACTTGTGCCTTCTGTGAATATCTCAACTAACAATAAATCGCGCTCTTGGAAATCAGCTTGTTTACCCTGAAAAAGTTGCATTTGTCTCTGGTAAGCAGGGCTGTTTTCATTAGGGGCAAACACCAGTAACAGGCGGTTTTTCCATTGGTAAGAATTAAGGTCAAAAGCCATATTATTTTTCTGATTGACAGCTACATAATTATTCATGGCTGTGGCTTCTAACCTGCCTGAACCTCTATCGAGAAATTGAGTTGGGATTAAATAGCTGGTTGTAGAAATCAGCAGCAGTGACAACATTGAATGATGAAGCAACATGGTTGATACGGGTTCTCAAATGATAATTAGCCCAAAACTTTAGCCTACATGACCTAGCAAAAACTAAATTCAACCCTACGGATGAATATTTCTGTCAAAATGCAGATAGCAATGTAACTTAATGATCAACCAGACTCTCACACCCAAAGGATATATGGATTTTTGAGTCACTCATATATTCGTGAGATGTATACTGCAATCGTTGTAAAATTAGTCCTTTAGATAGAGGAGGGCAAAATAGATGACTCGTGTCATCATTGTGCGCCACGGACAAAGCAGCTACAATACCGAGCGGCGAATCCAAGGACGTACCGATGTTTCAAAATTAACGGAAAAAGGTTGTAATGATGCCAGTAAAGTAGGCAAAGCCCTCAGCAATATTTTATTTACTGCGATTTACAGCAGTCCTCTCCAGCGAGCAAAAAAAACAGCAGAGATTATCTCCAGTGAATTAGCCAGTCACGATGGAAAGTCTCCTGTTCCCCAAGTTTCCCCAAAGCTGATGGAAATTGATTTGCCATTGTGGGCAGAAATGCTGAGTGCTGATGTCAAGCAGAAGTTTACCGAAGACTATCGCACCTGGAAAGAACACCCCCACGAATTGCGGATGTTAGTTGAAGAACCAGAGGGAACAAGAGAACATTTTCCGGTTCTGGCTTTATACAAACAAGCGCAGCAGTTTTGGCAAGAAACTTTATCCCGCCATCCAGGAGAAACCATTCTCATAGTTGGGCATAACGGCATCAATCGCGCCCTCATTAGCACAGCATTAGGTATTCCCCCCAGTCGTTATCATTGCCTACAGCAATCGAATTGTGGCATCACCGTCTTGAACTTCGCTGGAGGCTTGGGTGAACCAGTCCAACTAGAATCCATGAATCAGACGCAACACATGGGAGAAACCTTTCCCTCATTGCGACCGAATCATCAGGGAGTGCGATTGTTGTTGGTACGTCATGGAGAAACCGAGTGGAATCGTCAAACCAGATTTCAAGGACAAATTGATATTCCTCTCAACGACAATGGTAAGCAACAAGCACAAACAGCCGGCGAATTTCTGCGTGATGTAGCCATAGACTTTGCTGTTAGTAGTTCTATGCTGCGCCCGAAAGAAACAGCAGAACTAATCTTGGCTCATCATCCTCAGATAACTTTGGAATTACAAGATGGTTTAAGAGAAATCAGTCATGGACTTTGGGAAGGTAAATTAGAAACAGAAATAGACCAAGAATTTCCCGGAGAGTTACATCGTTGGCGCACAGAACCAGCAAACGTCCAAATGCCAGAAGGGGAAAACTTGCAGCAGGTTTGGGAACGTAGTGTTGCCACTTGGCAAGATATTGTACAAGTTGCATTAACAAATCAACTCAAAACTGGATTGATAGTGGCTCACGATGCTACTAATAAAACCCTACTGTGTCATGTTTTAGGTTTATCCACAGAAAACTTTTGGCATTTCCGCCAAGGTAATGGTGCAGTTAGTGTAATTGACTACCCCAATGGACTCGATGGTTTGCCCGTACTGCAAGCAATGAACATTACCTCTCACTTAAGTGGAGGCGTACTCGATAAAACAGCAGCTGGGGCATTGTAATTGTCATAAAAGTTAGTTTGGGAGGTCATTGAAAACAAGATGTTGAGCCAGTCTCTATCTCAGCATCTTCGCAATCATATAGTATCTTTTCTTGCCCGTCCCTGCTGTAAACAAATAGTTAATTTGTCGGTTAATACGCTCATTTTTAACTAAACAGTTTAGCTCCAGTTTGCTTTGAGGTTAGCTTTTGAAAGCGCCAAATAAAGACCACTGCTGCGATCGCCACTGCAATCATTAGCCCCAACCATAGACCTACGCCGCCTAAATTCCATCTAAATGCCAACCAATAACCACTGGTTAAACCAATGCACCAATAAAACAAGAAACTGAGCAGCATCGGCACACGAGTATCCTGTAACCCTTGCAATGCACCATAAGCAATTTTTTGTACCCCATCGAACAGATGCGCGATCGCTCCAACCTGCATCATGCAAATAGCCAGCGCTACGATAGACGCGTTCTCTGGTGCAAGAACATCGATATATAGCCCAACAATTTGTCGAGGAAATAGCAAAAGTGCGATCACAATCATGGCTGTCCATACACTTCCAACAGCAAGACTAATGCAACCAGCTTGTCTGATTCCTGCCACATCTTGCTGTCCAACCCACTGACCAATTCGAGCAGTTGCCGCAAATGACATTCCCAGTGGCACCATATAAATCAGATTGATCGTTTGAAAGACAATTTGGTGTGCAGCTAACTCATCCGTTCCCCAGGTAGCCATCAAGTAGCTAACCGCTGTGTACACACCAATTTCTAGAGCAGAAAATACCCCAATTGGCACCCCTAGTTTGAACAATTGCCAAAGTATCTGAGGCTGGAATTGAGGCCAGCACCAGAAGAATTGGTAAGCTTTAAATTGTTTGTGTCTCAACAGGTAAAGAATCAGTACCCCAAACATTCCCCACCACGTCAAAGTACTGGCTAAAGCTAGCCCTACCAACTCTAATCGGGGCAATCCGAATTTGCCAAAGCCCAGGATATAGTTGCCTAAAATATTAAATCCTGTTCCTGTAATTACAATCACCAAAATGGGACGAGCCTGAGATAGACCTGAAACCACGCCTCGCAACATGGCGAATCCCAAAGCAGGAAACAATCCCCACAGCATGATATCAAGATAACCTGTTGCTAATTCCACCGTGGTTGCAGCTTGCCCCAGCCGACTCATTAATATATCGAGATGAGCGATCGCAATCATCATGGGAATTGCCAATAGCAACGATAGCCACAACCCTTGTCGGGTAACTTGTTCAATACGAGTTTTGTTACCTGCTCCGTATGCTTCTGCCACTAATGGACTGACACCCATTACCACGCCACTTGCCGTCACCAGGAATGAGAAGAAGGTAATGGAGGCTATTGCTCCAGCCGCTAGGGTTTCTCGTCCCAAATGTCCCATCATCACGGTATCGACAAATCCCGTTGCCAGTTGGGCAACTTGAGCAGTGGCTAAGGGAATTGCTAGTTGCACAAATGCTTTGAGTTCTGTACGAATGCTCAATTGACGAGTATTTGGGGTGGTCATGCTCAAGACAATCTCCAGCGTCATAATCTGTAATTCAATCGGCTATAATCACAGATTAGGGAAGCTTAAGGCTCTGAACTATCAAAATCTTCTCAGATTTTCAAAATACTGCTCTCAGTTCTGCAAAGGGCGATGAGCTGCGCCCCACCGTAGGCGATCGCACTGATGGCAATCTCTCATTCCTCAATTAACCAGAATCCAAGATTACCAATTGTTTCCAGTCACAATCTAGGTTGGAAGTCTGTTGTCGTGGAAGAGTATCAGCAGCCATCTGGTGGTATGAAGTTTCCCGCAGAAGTCGATCCCGTCATTATTTTGATCCTGACGACTCAACCTCATCGAACTCATGAGAGTGTGGGTAATTACCACCATATCGGCCTGTATCGCCAAGGTGATCTTTGCATTACCCCATCTGGCATCCCCAGCAGCTACTACGCTGAAGATAATCATCACTATCTGTATGTACAAATTTCCTCAATGTTTCTTCAACAGGTTGCGGAGGAAGCTCTCGAACTAAATCCCAATCGAGTAGACGTAATGCCTGCATTTCAGGTTCGCAATCCTCAACTAGAGCAACTTTTGCGGCTATTGCAAATAGAGCTGCATCAAAATGGTCGCCTGGGACGCTTATATATTGATTCATTAGCAAATGCCCTGGTAGTAAACTTGCTTCATGATTACGCTGCTACTCACCCCCGTATTACTCAATTCAATCGGGGATTGGGCGATCACAAACTGCTCCAGATCACACATTATATTGATGAAGCTTTAGATCAGGATATTAAACTTGCTGATCTGGCTCAATTAGCACAGATGAGCCAGTCTCATTTCAGTCGTTTATTTAAACAATCGATGGGATTATCGCCCCACCAATATCTGCTGCAACAGCGAGTTGAACGAGCAAAGCAACTCTTGAAACACACAAACCAGTCTTTAGTGGAAATCGCTTTGGCTTGCGGGTTCGATAGTCATATTCGATAGTCATAGCCACTTTACCAGGCAATTTCGACAAATCACAGGAATAACTCCCAAAACCTACCGCATAAACTAAGCGATAAGCAAGGACGGCATAGCGCCGCTTACCGCACTTCGGGGTTGGGGGTGAAGTTCTCTATTTTATTAAATCTGCATTACTGGCAAAGTGCTGTAAAAACGGAGAGGGGGGGATTCGAACCCCCGTTGGGTTGCCCCAAAACGCATTTCGAGTGCGTCACCATGAACCGCTCGGACACCTCTCCAGATATTAATTCATATTTGTGAATGCAGGAAAATGCTATGACTGCATATCCTTTGTCATCATAGCATTACCATAGCTAAGTCAAAACTAAGTTATCTCTGTGAATTACGGTTTCTGCACCTACATAGCCCAAAATTGCAGCAATTTCTCGAGAATGGCAACCGCGAATTTTTTGCAGTTCATCGCTGCTGTAATTGACTAGCCCTCTGGCAATTTCGTTACCTTGGGTGTCGCACAATTGCACAGCTTCTTGGGTGTCAAATTCTCCTTCTACTGCCTTAATCCCAGCTGCTAATAAAGATTTTCCTGACTGGGCGATCGCGGCGATCGCCCCTGTATCTAAGTATAATTTCCCTGTAGGTATTAAACCATAAGCTATCCAGCGTTTACGGGCAGAAGTTGGTTCTGGCTGTGGTTGAAAGTGAGTCCCCAAAGGTTCCCCTTGGATTATTTTCTCGATATTATGGGGAAATCTGCCTTGAGTGATGACGGTACGCACTCCAGCCGCAATGGCAATTCTGGCCGCAGCAATTTTGGTTACCATCCCACCAGTACCCCATTGAGAACCTTGTGAGCCTGTCTGCACTTGTAATTCTGCTAATTCTTGGAGGCTAGTTACTAAAGATATCGGTTGAGCATCGGGTACGGAACGGGGATCGGCAGAATATAGCTTATCTACATCGGTGAGTAAAAACAGCCAGTCTGCTTCTACTAAGCTGGCTACTAATGCGGAAAGTGTGTCATTGTCGCCAAATTTCAGTTCGTCTACGGCTACGGTATCATTTTCATTCACCACGGGAATTACTCCTAGTCCTAAAAGTTCCCGAAATGTGTTGTAAATGTTGAGATAGCGACTACGCTGTACCAAGTCGCTACGTGTCAATAGTACTTGAGCAATGGGTTGTTGCAAGGTAGTAAATAAGTCATCGTACACCCGCATTAACCGCCCTTGTCCCACTGCTGCTACTGCCTGTTTAAGTGCGATCGCCTTGGGACGTTCAGTTAATCCCAATCTTGCACAACCTACTCCCACAGCACCAGAGGAAACCAAAATCACCCGATGGCCTTGCCGTCTTAAATAGCACAATGTTTCTACTAAGGTCGCAATGGTGGAAAGTGCTAGTTGTCCGGTTTCCGGTTGAGTCAGGCTAGATGTGCCAATTTTGACGACAATTGTTTTGGTCATTGGTCATTGGTCGTTGGTCATTAGTTATTGTTGATTTACATTAAAAATTGTAAAGCGCCAACCACTCTATAGGTGAGGGGCGACGCTTTACGGGTTTATTGTTAGTTGTTATACGCTAGGGTCTTTATTTAGGTGACTCCATGTTATTAATAATTATGATCCCCGATTTTTTTACACCAGTGAGTTTTCTTAAGTATTTCTTTAGATTTAGTTTCCTGACAATTTGTCAACTTTTGTGAATCTTTGATTCTTTTGGGGTGATGGATGCTCCCAAAATTTCTGATACCCAAACTTCAAAATTACGGATGGGGTGCGTGCGGAGAGCCATATCAGCATGAACGATAGGTTCCACTAAAATGGTAAACATACCTAGTCTATTACCTGCGATGACATCGGTAAACAGGCGATCGCCTACCATCCCTACTTCCTGTACTGGTAAATCCATAGATGTGAGTGCAGCTCTTATTTTGCGTCGTGATGGTTTGGCTGCACCTAAGTAATAAGGCAAATCAAGCGATCGGGCTATGCCCCCAATCCGTACTTCACTGAGGTTATTACTGACCAAACATAACTCCACACAAGTCCGAATTTGTGCTACCCACTGTTGCAGTTCTGGCGAAGCTACTCCCACTGTAAACGGGACTAAGGTTTCATCTACATCCAGCACCAGCCCTTTCAGCCCATATTGTTGAATAATTGCAGGTGACAGGTTCAACACTGAACCTTCTAATATCAAGTCAGGCTGTAAGAGCTTGTTCCAAATCATAGTCAAATTTCCAGAGGGAACTGTCAAAATTATAGACGCTACAAACAACCCGCAGCTAACCCAGAGTACCAGGTATAGTGCGGGTTTTCAGTTTCACATCTACTCAACTTCGTTAAAAAGATGTTCTTCTAACAGTGGCTGTACTTTCCGAAACTCCTCAGGAGAAAGTAATACAGGCTCACCTGTTGCGGATATCCGGGCGAAAAACAACAGTGGATCAAGGGGTGTGTAAATTGCGTACTCTTGATCTTCATGATAGAAAATAGCAAGTAACTGCAATTGTTCTGGCTCTAAATCCGCTTCTTCATCCTCGATTTCTAAGGTGAACACTTCTGACTCTTCAACTGCGGGTAAATCACCTGCTACTGTCAGAGCATAGGCTGTGTTCTTGACTATAAGATTCTGTTCGGCTAAGACAGCTTGAGCCGTGCTAAAAATTTGGTTAATAATGGCATCATCATCTACCAAAACTGCCTCTTCTTCCTCTTCTTCACCTTGCCAAGCAAAGATTTCTATAGGAGAGTCTACAGGTAGCAGTAGAACATATTCTTGTCCATCTACCGAGAGCGAATGTTCAACATAACATTCCAGGGTGCGCCCTGTTTCATCGGACAAAGTGATGGAACCTGCATGAGCATGATCATTTTCTTCAGGGAATGGAGAGGAGAACATAGCCGGAGTGTTAAACTTTATAAATACCAGCGCCGTACAAATTTCTTTACTGCTTCATGACCAATATAGTGTCAAAAAAATAGCTTCAGAACTAGATACAAGTGTTGGTTTAGCTTTCAGAATATCATGTTAAAAGGTATCAATACTCTAAGGCTACCACCGATTTGTGGGAGTTGGTGCGCCTAGTGTCTAGCCATTGTTGCAAAATTAAACATGCTGCCTTACGGTCAATTAAACCTTTATGACGTGATGGCGAACGATTTTCTGCTATTAGCATTTGCTCGGCTTGGAAAGAAGTTAATCGCTCATCTACATATTCCACAGGTAAATTGAGAGCCTTTCCTAGCTTTTTAGCAAACTTTTGTACTTGACGCGCTTGGAATCCGATAGAGCCATCCATTGAGTAAGGTAAACCCATCACCAGGACTTGCACCTGACGCTCATGCACTAGATAACGGATTTGCGCCACATCTCGATCAAATGATGTGCGTTCTACGGTGGTAATACCTGTAGCAATCAAACCAGTACCGTCGCACCCTGCTACACCAATCCGCTTGCGACCGAAATCCAATCCCAATGCGGAAATAAAAGCCTTTGGTTGCTCTTGAGATGTCAAACTAGTTCTCCTGCTGTGTATCGGTTGACTCAGGGAGAGGTAATGGTTCTATATGACCGTTGTTGCACCCAAAGGCAATAGGTTCTGACTTGCTGGGAATTTGTCTTTCTGATAATGGCTGTTGTCTGGGTTTTATCCATGACATCCCCCCTGGTATGGGTTTACGCGCAGGTTGTAAGCCTTGTAGCACCTCAGTCCACTGAATACCTTCTAAGGAGACAAATTTAGACTCCCGTAACTTATGCCAAACTGAGCGCGACATAATTAAGGTGTGTTCTATGCGTTTGGCGCCAATACGCTCTAAATATTCTTCGCGCTCTGCTTGATAGTCAGAAGATGCCAGTTGTAACCCTTGTTGGGGAAAATCTTGAGCAATCCGCGCTAATTGGGAAAGCAACTCTGGATACAGCCACGTGTAAGCAGGGTGGACTGTGAGCGTAGCGACATGAGGAGTTTTACCTTTGCGGTCAAGTTGCACTTGAAAATAACCAATGGCTGCTTTACGTTGGGGTTCAAACACATAGCCACTGACAGTTTCTGTTTTGGTTAACCACTGCTTGACAGCATCTGTTAAAACGCCAAATAAACTGGTTTTAAAGTCCCTGGTGTTGCGGTCAAATACCTGACGGACTAAAGGCGGCATGGATGCTGTATCTAATTGATACAGTAACTGAGCATCGGCATTACTTACAGGGAGAAGATTGGGTAAATCAGGTTCCGCTTGGGCTAATTCCGCTAGCAATTCCGGCTCAATTTCCCAGTAGGTCATTTCTGCTAGACGCTGAAATCCATTTTGCCGATACAGCGCTAGGGCATCTTTATCATTAACATTAACTTCTAGCAACCAAGTCCGAGCTTCTAACATCGACTCAAAGCAGTGACGTAACAATTGTGAGCCAATTGCTTGCTTCTCCACAGCCCGATCTAGCATGACTCGATCAATCCGCCATGTACTGCGTGTACGGTTAAATGGTGATACTTGAATCATGCCTAATAGTGTCCTACCTTGCTCTGCTACGTAGGCACAGAAGCGATATTGTAGGGGATTAGGAAACCAACTCAAAAATTTCAGTAATCCATACCAACGACGTAGCCACTGCATCTGATTGATGGCCAAGTCAGCTTCTTTAGGGGAAAGAGCAGTGAATGAGTCTTGGGTAATTTGCTCAATTCCGTCCAGATCCCGGTATTGGACTGGCCGGATGACAACGCTGAGGTTTCGAGGAAGTAATGAAGTCATTTTATTTTGAGCTGCCATTTAGCCTTAACTTACTGGGTTAGAGGAATTGCTGCAATAGTTATCTTAGCGGCTTTCCGCTCTTGGCTATTGTTTCCAAGGGGTGATTTTTGTAACTTAATACTAAATATAATTTGTAAAAAACTCAAAAAAGCAGAATTGCTGGACACACTTCTAGTGTTGACCTGACAATAATCTGCTTTTATTCTATAAAATTTTGATGGAAGTTGGTCTTTACTTATAACCCTTGCCGGGAGATTAGCTTCTCAAAATTGGCTTGAGTTTGGTGAAGCATTTCTTCTCGACTATCTTCTAGGGTTTGTTTCAGGGTTGGAACCAGATTGCGAGCTTGCAGAGTCATATGAAGTTGTAAGTGGGCTACATATTCACTGAAATCTTCATTTGTGACAACTGCGTCTGTAGATAAATTTGATCCCATTACCACTGTGTTCTCCTTCTCTTAATGCTTGTTCTTTCTCCACATCATCAGAACTTATCACGTTGTTTTACCTAGCTTTTTAATTCGCAATGAAGTTTAACGATTTTTTAACTTAAGAAATGTGGATTGATGGTGCGGCGCTTGGCGACAACACACCATACTGGCGTGGCCAGGCTTTGTGAAACCCAACCTACCAGTAATAGTACAAGGTGTGTATCAGTTTTGTAGATGACATCAAGACAATTGATTTACTTATTCATTCTCCGGAAAGGTTTGGACTTTGCCATCGGGACTGAGAACAACTCGAATACGCATATTTTGTCCGGATTTATTGGCAGAAACAAAAGATTGACCAATTGTCGGCATTCCGGCACTCTCGATATGTTCTCTTGCTGCCCGATTCAGGGGTAAAATTCGTTCGACTGTACCATCAACACCCACCAGTACACTGTATTCTAATGTTTGGGCAAATCCATTAGGTGGCTGCCAACGTTTGGTGAGTTGTTCTCTAGCTTCTGCTACTTGAACTGTGTCAAATAAGGTACCATCAGGAACGGCTTCTGGAGATGGAGGTGTTATGGGTTGACTATTCAATCTATCGAATGAATTAGTATCAACTGCCGCATTAGGATTATTTATAGATGAATTGATTGCTGCTTCCAGTTGCTGTGGGTTGACTGGTGTTTGGGTAAAGTTATTATTGCTGGAATCGTTATTGGATATGTTGGGTAAAGACGGAGGAATTGCCGCAATATTGGGTGATGTGGCTCTGTCAGCAGATAAACTAGGCGGTAAACTTCGTCTTTGGGGAATCGTAGTTTCAACTTGAGATAGATTTGGCTGAATCGCAGTTTGCTGATCGGGAATTGTTTTAGATGCTGCACTTGAGAAATTGCTAGTCCTACCCTCAAAGATAGATAGTTGGTCTTGTGCAGATGGTAGAGAGGTTGGGGAGAAACCAGAACCGAGAGACGGTGAGGAAGGTATTATTGGTTGTGGAGGCAAACTAGCTGTGGGCAATGGTGTGTCTGCGCCAAACAGCGGTAGCGATCCTAAATCATCGGGAATTTTGATGTCAGATGGTGTTGTGGAAAATTCGGGGGAAGGGGAGGATTCTAGAGCAATTTCCGTTTCTTGGGGATTTCCCGATTGTGCTATTTGAGGCTGTTTTTGCCGATTGTTATTGGCATATTGCAAAGTCATCGGTAGTAAACCTACACCCAATACCATAACGGCGGCGATAGGCGCCCAGGCTGGCAATCGCAAAGTTAATTTATTGTTATTGAGATTTGGTAACGCCATGACATCAGCAGAGTATTCGTCTAAGGCAGTTGCTAAATCAAATAGTTGCAGCAGACTCAGTTGAATTACAGAACCGGATGACTGGTTGGCGAGGGAACCAAGATACAGATGATGAGTTAAATAGTTGCCTGGTTCTAAGTAGATTCTGCCTCCTGGTAATTGGGAGGTCAAAGATGGAAATGTTTTAGTAATTGGTAATGGAGTTTGGCGAAAATCTGTAAACTCCGAGTCCTGAGAAACTTTACTAGAATCCTGGGGTTCAGAAAGACTCAACCAAAAGCTATCGGGAGGTTGCTGTAAGAATCCTTGTACGTAATTAGTAACAGCGTCACACAAAATTTCTAGTTGGTCACGATCGCCTCGAATGGGGATTCGGCGTTCTTCTGGTAGTTGCGGATCATCAAAGTGCAGCTCGAAGGTTAGCTGCTTAATTACAGTTTTCCCCATCCAACGGGACAAAGGCGAACTTTGCGCCAAGATTTCTAGGGTGCAAGTCGGGGGTGTGTAGCGACGAATGACAGAATTTGATGGTGGCATGGCAGGAACGGCGAGGAAGACTATTATCTAAAGTTTTGCAGAACGGTCTATGAGTGCTAACCAAAGACGGCGGTGACCACCAGGCGCACTGTAAAACAGTAAATCTACAAGCAGTTTGAGCGCCAAGTTGGTCAGTAGATCCGTGGATATTTGGTCGTCCTCTTCCATCCGTTCTTGGTAGGTGTTGCAGAAAGCATCGATGTAATCTCCAAGTAAGGCAGCCTGATGAGGTTCCCGTTTGTTTTCCGCCATTTGTTCTAGTAGACCAACAGCACGGCGAATTAATTCTTGGTGCTGTTTGGCGAGGTAGCAGATGATGAGAACAAGCGATCGCGCTTCTTCTACATCTAGCTTTTTTCGCCCACCTTGACCTTTACGTAGGGGATTGGACTGACGCAATCGCCATAAAGCTACCCGGTCTGGCACTCTCGACTCTAAATTCAGATTGATTGCCGCAGAGAGCATAGCCTCGGAACCAATACCAGTTAAAGTTTCTAGCGCCAACAGCACCAAGTCTAACTGGGTTTTGATATTGTCCCATTGAACTGTGTTTGGGGCTGGAAGCTTAATTAAATCCTCCCATTGGGGATTTGGTGTGGCTGAATCGGTGGCCGAGTGCATAACTTTTAGCATAGGTGATCAGGCTGTAGGGGCTTGTGCTGTTACCCATTTTGAAACCAGACTCTGAAAGTTCAAGGTTGGTTTCCCATCGCTATTAGCTATTAGCTGCTGCTAGCTTTGCTCAATTTGGTAAACAGCAGTAGTCTTTGTCTTACTCTACTAGATGAAAATTTATTTTCAACAAATTTTATCGATCAAACCGATGAAACTCTTTCTAGTCGCACCTACTGGCTCAGTGTCAATGTATAAATAAACATTACTTAATCTAGTTAATATCTAATTGCTAATAGCTAATAATAGAGAGGATATTATTAATTAGCAATTAAAAATTATTAACTTACATAAGTGATTTTTGTTGCCAGTTTATTTAACATAAGCAACGGTGACACCACTACCGCCATCTGCCTGTTCAGCTGGTTCAAAATTACTAACTCTGGGGTGCTGTTGCAAAAATATGTGAACGCCTTGCCGCAATTTTCCTGTACCGTGTCCGTGAATAATCCATATCTGGCCAGAAGCTTCCGAAATTGCCTTGTCTAAAATAATTTCTGCATCACTGACTCGTTTACCGCGCAAATCCACTGTATTTTGAGAAGTGCGAATTGCTGGGGCTGCTGGAGGTGGTGGAGTCACTACTTCTGGCGCTGGTTTCTTTTTCGCCACTGGTTCGGCTTTTTGACCATCCAAAGATTCGATATCTTCTAGCTTGACGGTCATCTTCATAATGCCAAAACGGACACTAAATTCACCATCCTCATCGGGATTGGTTAACACTTCTGCTGTTTGCCCAAATTGCGAAATCCGCACGCGATTGCCTACTTTGGGCATAAACCCAACTTTCGGTTTTGGTGGTACTTTCGGCTGATATTTTTGGGAAATTTGATTTAACGCATCGGTGGCTTGCTGGGCATCTTGGGCTTTGGGTGTGCCTTTTTGCAAGCGGCGAATTACTTGGGCAATTTCACCTTTGGCTTGGGCGATCGCTTGTTGTACGGCGACTTCTTGATCAGCCCGCAAAGCTTTTTCTCGCTCTTGTAAAGTTTCGGCTTTTGCGGATACTTCTTTGTATAAACGTTCCGCTTGCTGCAATAACTTCTGCGCTTCCTCGGCTTTAGTTTCTTGACGGCGGCGTTGTGCTTCTAACCCCGCAATTACTTGGTTAACTTCGTCTGTCGCCTCGCCTACTTGATTTTTGGCTTGTGCCACAACTTCGGGTTTTAGCCCTAAACGTTGGGCAATTGTCAAGGCATTAGAACGCCCAGGAATCCCCCAAAGTAGACGATACGTAGGCGAAAGTGTACTTTCATCAAATTCCACCGAAGCATTTTCAAACCGCGCATCTTCGTATTTCAGCGCTTTTAATTCACCAAAGTGGGTTGTGGCAATAGTCAACTGAGCATGATTAGCCAGATATTGCAGCAAGGCGATCGCTAAAGCACTACCTTCCACGGGATCAGTTCCCGCGCCCACTTCATCGAGAAGGATGAGGGAGTGGGGAGTAGGGAGTGGGGAGTGGGAGGATGCCTCTAAAGCGTCTAAAATGCGACTAATGCGACGAATGTGTCCGGAAAATGTCGATAAACTTTGTTGCAGTGATTGTTCGTCACCGATATCAGCTAATACTTGGTCGAACCAAGGCATTTCTACAGGTTCACGGGCAGGGACAAATAAACCTACTTTGGCCATTAATGCGGCTAAAGCTAGGGTTTTTAAGGTGACTGTTTTACCCCCTGTATTGGGGCCAGTAATTGTTACGACTCGAATATGTGGACTAATAAGTAAATCTACGGGAACTACAGCTTGTCCATGTTCGTGCTGCTGCTGCCACACTAGTAGGGGATGCCGTAATTGTCGCAGAGTAGTAATTTCTTGTTCCTCACGGTTAATAAATCGGGGGGGATTGGCTCCTAACCAAAAACTATACCTGGCTCTGGCTGTGGCTAAATCCAAGGTGGTGACAATTGCTAGCAACCGTTCTAAATCGGGTTTAACTGCGGCGACTTGCTCTGTTAAGGTGCGGCGAATTGCTTCTTCTTCGGCTTGTTCTCTTCTAATGATCTGCCGCAGTTGGTTACCCAAAGGCACTACAGAATTAGGTTCTACGTAGAGCGTGGCACCACTGGTAGAAGTATCATGCACAATACCGGGGATCGCGTCTTTTTGGGGCGCTTTTACGGGGATCACAAAGCGATCGCTGCGTTGGGTAATTAGTTGTTCTTGGACTGCTCCAGATTTAGCTTGTAATATATTTTGTAGCTTTTGCGTAATTTGCGTACGTGTTTTCCGCAAATCGGTGCGAATTTCTCCAAGTTTTAAGCTAGCCCGATCAGTTACTTGGCCGCGTTCATCAATACAACGGTGAATTTCCTGTTCTAGTTCAGGATAAGTCCGCAAATCGGCTACCAATGCGGCTAAAATAGGCACGTCTTCTTGGTTGTCAATGACACGCCGTAAGTTTCTCGCCCCCGCCAAGGTAGTAGCGATAGCTAGCAGTTCATCTCCTGCCAAAATCCCACTGCGTTCGGCTCGTTCTAGAGAATCGCCAATATCTTGGATACCCTCAAACGACAATCCCGTGGTTAAACGAGTTTCTAGTTGGTAAATTTCTTTAGTTTGTTTTAATAACTGCTCACTTGCTGACTGAGACGCAGGTATTGTTAAATGCAGTGATGCGATCGCCCCGAGTTTAGTAGCCGCAAATGTGGAAAGATGCTGGCAAAGGCGATGCCATTCTAGTAGTTCTAAGGTTTCCGATTGGATCAAGGCTTCACTATCTAATCTGAAAGTATGGTAGCAATTCTCGCCCCTATAAGGTTAAACCTAAAAGCAGAAAATTTGGCTTGATCTCTATCTCCAGAGTCACCTCTGTTTCTGCCCAGGGATGATACTTACTTCATCACTGAATATTGCTATTAATATTTTAAGGCAAATTTAAGATTTTCGGGAATCTGGGAAAATTTCTATTTTATTCACTGCAAATATTTTTTATTTATTTAATTTTTACTATTTTTTGCTACAGATTTTAAATAAATATATTCTTTTATAAGAATAAAAATTATTTTGGAAATAGACGATGTAATCTTTGATAGCAGTTCTTTTTTATGAGGTACCAAAAACAGTAAACTGAGCTTGTCGCTTAGTTGTAAATGTAATATTCATCCCATAAAATTTAGTGTAACAGAATTGCCCACTCATAAATCATTCACAAAATATTATGCTATTTAGCCCAGCCAACTTACCCTATTGGATTTTTTTGGGGATGGGAGTATTGCTATTTTTGTTCGTGATTATTTCTGGTGGGGGAGATGGAAATACAGATGCAGATTTCGATGCAGATACCAACGGTGAATTGAACTTCGAGCAATTTCTCGGATGGGCAGGTATAGGCAAAGCTCCACTCATTTTGTTATTAGCAACAGATTTGAGTTTGTGGGGTATTTTGGGCTGGATGTTAAATGTATTCCTGAGTAGCTTCATAGGAAATTTCACTAACTTTTTCGGCAGTATTATATTATTTAGCTCACTGATTATCAGTTTATTGCTGGGAAGATTAATAGCGCAACCAATGGGCAAAATTTTTGCAGAATTTGGTGAAGATACAAGTAGCGATCGCTTAGTTGGTTGTGTGGGTACTGTTACTTCTTTTTACGTACCCATTGAAAATCAGGAAAAAATTGGCCAAGTAGATGTGCTAGATCCCAAACGTAATCTTTTAACCATTAGTGCGGTTTTACCAGCATGGGCAACTGTAGCACCCCAACGCGGTGAAAAAGTCATCATTATTGAATGTCAACCTCAAAAGTATCTAGTAATTGCCAAAGATAGTGCTGATGAAGAACGTTGGTTAGCCAACTCGACTTTGAAGAATTAAATTTATGCCTTAGAGGATGTTTTAAAAGTCCTCTTTTCGGTATCAAAATTTTTAGATCCCTCTAAATTTAATTCCGGTTCCCCCGTTTTTTCTACGCCGAAGGCCCATCCCCGAAGGGGTTTAGGGGGGTTAGGGGGGATCTTAAAGTGCCTAAAGTCACAGCAAAAAACTTTTCAAACACGCTCTTAGGAGATAAAAGATGTTATTCTGGTTAACCTTTATTCAATCTTTACCAAGCGTTACACCAATTCAATTACAACCCCAACAGCAAAAAACAACATCAACAGTTGCTACTATTCCCGTTAAAATTAACCCTACTATTGCTCAAATCAACGGTGTGTTAGTGTTTCCAGGAGTGATTGCGGCTGTAGTTTTATTACTGCTATTGAGCCTCTATGCTTATACGCGAGTTTATGAAGTGACACCCAACAACGAAGCTTTTGTGCGGACTGGGGGTCTATTTATGAAAAAAAAATCGGTGATTCTTTATGGTGGTTGTATTGTTTTACCAGGATTTCATCAGTTAACCCGTGTACCTTTGCGAGAAATTTCTATTGATGTGGAACGCACCGGAAAATTGGCTGTACGTACCAAAGATTATTTAAGAGCAGATATTAGAGTAACTTTTTATGTATGTATTAATGCCTCCGAAGAAGATGTATTAACAGCAGCAGCGCGCTTATCTCAAAATGGTAATAGAATCACACCTGAAGATATTAAAAATGCTTTAGAAAAACGTGCAGATGATGCTATTAGGGCAGCAGCGAAAACTAAAGATATAGCAGAAATTGATTCTGATAAGTTGGGATTTGCTCAAGAAGTCCTGAACTTAGTAGAACCAGATTTAAAAAAGGTAGGATTAACTCTCAATAATATTGCCATTTCGGAAATATTAGAAAGCGTCACCTACGATCCAGATAGCTTTTTTGATGCCCAAGGTGTACGTTTACGCACAGAAATTATTCAACGTTCCATTCAACAAAAACGAGAAGTTGAATTATCAACTCAAGTAGCTATCGAGCAAAAAGAACTAGATGCCCAAAAGCGATCGCTACAAATTGCCCAAGAACAAGAAAGCGCTAAATTAGGACAAAGGCTACAAGTAGAAGCCCTAAAAGCCCAACGAGAACGGGAAATTCAAGAAGCCAAAGATAAAGAAGCCGCAGCAATTCAACGCAGCAAAATCTTGCAAGAAAAATTAGTTGAAGAAGAAGAAATTCGCCGAAAATTATCTTTGCAGCAAAGTCAAATCGAAGCCGATATTGCCCTAGAAGAACGCAGTAAACAGCTCAAGGTAGCCCAAGCCCTGCAAAAACAAGAAGCAGAAATTGCTGAAATTGAGCGACAACAAAAAGTAGAATCGGGAAGATTGCAAGCACAAGTGCAGATAGTCGAGTCAGAAAAACTAGCACGCATCGCCCAGGAAGACGTAGAAATTGCCATCGCCACTAAAAAGCGTCAAAGTTATCTAGCACAAGCAGAACAAGCCAAAGCCCAAGAATCTGTGAACACAGCAGGTGAAATCGAAAAAGCCGAACGCGTCAAACGCTTATCCACCATTGCGGCGGAACGAGAAGCCGAAGAAAGAGGCATAAGCGATCGCAACGTTATCGAAATTGATGCCTTTCGCCGTCGTCGTCAAGCAGAAATCGCCCAAGAAGCAGCAGAATTAGAAGCTGAAGCCATTCGTATCCTCGCCGCAGCTAACCGCGATAAAGTCTTAGCCGAAGCAGAAGCTTTACAAGTAAAAATCGCCGCAGAAAATACTATTAGTAACGCCAACCTCACAGCCAAACTTCTCACATCAATTTGGCCAGAATTAGCAGATAAACTACCAGAAATTGTCACCGCCCTCGCACCACAACCAGGAGTTTTAGGAGATACTCGGATTTATTCATTCCCAGGTGCCAACGGTAGTAATGGTAGTCAAGATATTAATAAATTATTACTCTCTACAAGTGGACTTTCTTTAATCAACACGTTACTTGAAGAAGGTAAATTAAGCGAACTGATTGGTCAAATTAGTCATTTAGTGCGCGATAATCAGCCAGGAATGACTGATAAGCCCAGCAATCTTTCCCTGATAACGAACCCAATACCAACTATCAATCAACACAATACAGAAGTTGACTAATTAAAACCCTTATATTTGAGGTGAAAAACAACTTTAAACCTGGTTTTTTCCATCCCCAGTTCCCAATCTTCATTATCCCTAATCCCCACTTCGTGGGGCCCCCAAGTTTCCCAATCCCCAAAAAAAATCGCTCCAAATCCCCCCACAATTTGATACCCTAGCTTAAACAGATTTGAGAAAAGTTAAAGCGTGGAAATTCAACTTGGGCGGGGAAAAACAGCTCGTAGAGCATATGGAATTGATGAAATTGCTCTAGTTCCCGGTAACAGAACACTAGATCCGAGTTTGGCAGATACTAAGTGGCGGATTGGCAATCTGGAGCGAGAAATCCCCATTATTGCCAGCGCTATGGATGGCGTAGTAGATGTAGGAATGGCTGTACGTTTGTCACAGTTAGGAGCCTTAGGCGTTATTAACTTAGAGGGTATCCAAACTCGCTATGCTGACCCAGAACCGATTTTAGATCGCATTGCCTCTGTCGGTAAACAGGAATTTGTTGCCCTCATGCAAGAACTGTATGCTGAACCCATCAAGCCGGAATTAATTGAACAACGTATTCAGGAAATTAAACAACAAGGTGGTGTAGCAGCCGTCAGTGCTACCCCAGCCGCAGCTAGTAAATACGGTGAGGTGGTGGCAAAAGCTGGGGCAGATTTATTTTTTGTGCAAGCTACGGTAGTCTCTACAGCACATCTATCTCCTGAATCCATAGTTCCCCTCGATTTGGCAGAATTTTGCCGTTCCATGCCTATTCCTGTAGCCTTAGGGAACTGTGTGACATACGAAGTCACATTGAATTTATTGAAAGCTGGGGCGGCGGCTGTCATGGTAGGAATTGGCCCTGGTGCAGCTTGTACTTCTCGTGGTGTATTAGGTGTAGGTATCCCCCAAGCTACTGCGATCGCCGATTGTGCCGCAGCCAGAGAAGATTATTACCAGGAAACTGGTAACTATATCCCCATCATTGCCGATGGCGGTTTAATTACTGGCGGTGATATTTGTAAATGCATCGCTTGTGGTGCTGATGCTGTGATGATTGGTTCACCCTTTGCTAGAGCCGCTGAAGCCCCAGGCAGAGGCTATCACTGGGGAATGGCAACTCCTAGCCCAGTACTGCCCCGTGGTACCCGCATTAGTGTAGGCACAACTGGTAGCTTAGAGCAAATTCTCATTGGCCCGGCTGGATTAGATGACGGTACTCATAATCTTGTGGGAGCCTTAAAAACGAGCATGGGGACATTAGGAGCTAAAAACATTAAAGAAATGCAGCAAGTTGAAGTGGTGATTGCTCCTTCTCTGTTAACCGAAGGTAAAGTTTACCAAAAAGCGCAACAATTAGGGATGGGTAAATAATAGCGAGTAGGGATGAGGAAATAATTAATAATAAATAAATTTTTTCCCATACCCCATGTTCCATGCTCTATACCCCATGCCCTAATTCAAATTCTTAAGAAAATTTTTCCAGACTCTCAAAACAATCTCTGGAAAAATCACATATGTCGCCTACAATAGAGATAGCGGAGACGCATGTTTCCGTTCACTCCTCACACCACACTCCGCCCGGACTACTGTTCGGGCGGTTCCTTATGTATATACATAATTTCTTTAGTTTCGTTGCAAATGTACATTCTTCACTTCGTAGCTCCTGTTTTTGCTATGGTAGAATTTTCACGAAACTCAGAAATATAATCGGCAAAGGTTTTTAGGCATGTCAGCAGCCGCACAAGTGACGGATTCTAGTTTTAAGCAAGAAGTACTCGATAGCGATGTACCCGTTTTAGTTGACTTTTGGGCCCCCTGGTGTGGCCCTTGTCGGATGGTAGCTCCTGTTGTTGAGGAAATAGCTTCTCAGTATGAAGGTCAAATCAAAGTTGTTAAGGTCAACACTGATGAGAATCCTAATGTTGCCAGTCAGTACGGTATCCGCAGCATCCCCACTTTGATGATTTTTAAAGATGGGCAAAAAGTTGATATGGTGGTCGGTGCCGTGCCTAAAACTACATTAGCTAACACGTTGGAAAAATATCTTTGAAACTCAATTGGCCACAAAATCCTGTTGAGTTGTGCCTGGTTTTTAGGTTTAGGTAAACATTTGTTAACAAGTTTGCGAGACGCGAAACTTCGCGTCTCAATACAACTTTCTCCTGTGGTCAACAGTATGAGATTGTCACTGCTAAATTAATACGTTATGGGCTAGTACCGCCGTGAAGTCAAAAGTCAAAATGTTATCTTTTACCACCAGCACCTTGGTTAATTTTTTCCTTGAGGTGCTTTTTAATGTCAACGAGCATCAACAGTCCTGACTCAAGACTGGATACAGCGGTTGTAAATTCTAGCCCAAAATTAGGTAGAATGTAATGCCATTGTAGCCAAAGTTCTCATGACCTCATCTGCGTCGTTTGACACATTAGAGACTCTCCAGGCGGATATCGCTGAACTATTTGATCGCTTACCGACGTTAAAAAATCGGCAACTAATTCAGCAGGCACTGGCTACTATAGTGCGTCTAGCTGAGAGCGAGATTGAACGTCTTGACTGGAAAATTTTATCGGCTGCCTTAGCAGATATGGAGCTGGGTTTCCAGCTATTTTATGACTACCGACACGTCCGCAAAGTAACTATCTTTGGTTCGGCTCGTCTATCGCCAGAAACGCCAGAGTATAACATGGCTCTGGAATTTGCCCGCTGTGTTTGTCAAATGGGATTCATGGTGATGACAGGCGGTGGTGGTGGCATCATGCAAGCGGGCCACGAAGGTGCTGGTCGGGAAAATTCCTTTGGACTGAATATTCAGTTGCCGTTTGAGCAGCAAGCGAACCCATTTATTGAAGGTGATCCCAAGCTGATTCACTTCAAGTATTTTTTCACCCGTAAGCTATTCCTCCTGAAAGAAAGTGATGCCGTGGCTTTGTTTCCTGGCGGGTTTGGCACGCAAGATGAAGCATTTGAGTGTATGACCTTAAGCCAAACAGGTAAATTTGGCCCTGTTCCCTTAGTCTTAATTGATCATCCTGGTGGAGACTACTGGCGGTCTTGGAGCGAATATATTGACCAACAATTAGTCCAAAAAGGTCTTGTGAGTCCTGAAGACCCTAGCCTTTACACAGTTACCGATAACTTGGAAGTAGCTTGTAATGCCATTACGGGTTTTTACCAGGTTTATCATTCTAGCCGCTATGTCGGTGACCAGTTGGTAATCCGCTTGAAAACTGATTTATCTGATGTTGAAGTAGAGAAATTAAATGCTAACTTCAGCGACATTCTAGTGAAAGGAAAAATTGAAAAAAGTCAAGCATTGCCTCAAGAAAATCAAGACGAAACAGCAGATTTACCCCGGATTGTGTTGTATTTTAATCAACGTGACTTGGGTCGCCTGTATCAGATGATTGCGGCAATTAACCAGATGGGTACACCTTCAATAGAAGATAAAAAACATCCAGAAAGGAAGTAAATTTAATTCCCGCTACCTGCGGTAACGACTGTGGGTAAAGCGGAAATATAACTGGGCGATCGCTTGGCCTAAATTAGGCAAATAATCACAACTGCATTGCCATTTTTTTTAAATTTATTACCTTAAATTAAGCAAAAAATAAACTTTTAATAACGTTAAATTTGTAGCCTGCTAACAATAATTTTCTATCCCTCCATCAAGAGTTATTGCTGTAGGAAAGCCGAATGATCGCAGCTAAACCATCTCAGTCGTCTAAGCAAGCTAGCAACGACGGGAGTTCTATGAGTTAGATTACAGTATTTATTTCCACCATTAAATAATCTACTGTATGTTTAACTTTTGACGGTATCTGGAAAACCTCTCTCCTGCGAGGAAATGGAATTTGAATCCCTAGTTTGAAACTTAGAGGATGTTTTAAAAACCCTCTTGTTGGTTGTAAAACATTTTAGATCCCCCTAAATCCCCCTTCAAAAGGGGACTTTGATTCTAGTTCCCCCTTTTTCAAGCGATGCCCTGAGCAGTTCGGCAGGCTCACTGTGTCACTTGTCGAAGGGGGAGGTTAGGGGGGATCAATAAGTGCTTAAAATCACAGCCAAATACTTTTCAAACAACCTCTTATATTTACGTGGAATTTTCCACATGATGTGAAAATTCAGTACTGTATATATGCTTGTATTATTCTTAACAATTAATGGCTGAAAAACGTCAATCTAATTAAGTTTTGATTGCACAAACTTATATCTTCACAATAATCTCACAAGTGTAATGTATTCTACTATAGTTGACAGCACCTAGTCATCTTTTTCCTTGTTTGGTATTCATCCTTGAGTTAGATGAATAAATATAAGGGTGCTATATATACAAATTCTCCAGTCTACTTTTTTGTATGAGATTTTCACTGGAAAACAAAATTAGAAGCCTTTTTGGGCTGGCAATGCTGATTTTGATTATAGTTAGTGGTTGTTCTTTCTGGAGTGCTACTCAGCTTAGTAAAAAAGTGGAAAGAACGACTAACAGCCAACAAGTAGCAGAGCAACTAAAAGACTTATTATTACAGATAGATGATGCTGAAACTGGAGTAAGTAACTATGTAATTACAGGCGAAAAAGATTATTTAGAGCCTTATTTATTCATAAACGAAAATATTGGCAAAAAATTCCAAACCTTACACTACATTACTGGCAATACTCCTAATTTACAGCAGATAAAAACTCTGGAAACTGTCATTGCTGAAAAACTTGCCACAAGTCAGCAGATAATCGATATACAGGAATCACAGAATTTTTCCTCTGCACAAAAAATTGTGATGATGGATAGAAGTCAAAAGCAGATGGATACTATCCGCAGGATTATCCAGAATATGCGGAGACAGGAAAAGCAAGAATTTAAGCAATATTTATTGGCAGTAACTACAGATTCTCAAAATACCAGAAATGTGGTCTTAATCAGCAGTTTTATGGCATTAGCTCTCATACCTTCCGGTATCTTTATGATCAATCGAGATATTGCTTTCCAGAAGCGGATAGAGGCAGAACTCGTTGCAAGTGAAGAGCGCTTTAGGCGTGCATATAATGATGCCGCAATTGGTATGGCATTGGTAGCACCAAATGGACGTTGGCTATCTGTAAATTCTGCGTTATGTGAAATTGTTGGTTATTCTGAAGCAGAGTTATTAAATATCACTTTTCAAGCAATTACCCATCCCGAAGATTTAGATACTGATCTCAATTATGTACAAAAAATGCTGGCGGGTGAGATTCGTACTTACCAAATGGAGAAGCGATACTTTCACAAGCAGGGATATATAGTCTGGATACTTTTAAGTGTGTCTTTGATGCGTGATCCTCAAGGACAACCACTATATTTAATAGCTCAAATTCAAGATATAACTAAACAAAAATTAGCACAAGAAGCGTTGCGTGAGAGTGAGCGGCGATTTCATGCCATTTTCAATCAGACATTTCAATTTATGGGCCTCCTAAAACCAGATGGGACTTTACTAGAAGCTAACCAAACAGCATTGGATTTTGCTGGGATAAAATCGATAGATATTGTCAATCGTCCGTTTTGGGAAGCGCAATGGTGGACACTTTCACCCGCAACCCAAGAACAATTACAAAATGCGATCGCCTCTGCGGCTACAGGTGAGTTTGTCCGTTATGAAGTAGATGTATTGGGTGCAGGAGATACAGTTACAACTATTGATTTATCTCTAAAACCAGTTTTCGATGAGTCGGGAAATGTAGTATTGATTATTCCCGAAGGTAGAGATATCTCTGGGCGTAAACAAGCAGAAGCAGAATTGAGAAAGGCTAAAGAAGCCGCAGAATTGGCGAATCAAGCCAAAAGTATGTTTTTAGCTAATATGAGCCATGAATTACGTACTCCCCTCAACGCAATTTTAGGCTTTACGCAAGTAATGAAACGCGATCGCTCTTTGACTCCTAAACAGCAAGAACATCTGCAAATTATCAGCCGCAGTGGTGATCACTTACTCGGTTTAATTAATGACGTTCTCGACTTGGCCAAAATTGAATCGGGATACATCACCCAAGATGACAAGAGTTTTAACTTAAATCTTTTATTACAGTCTGTTGTCCAAATGCTCAAGCCTAAAGCTGAAGCAAAAAAATTGCAATTCAATTTTCACAGTGATGACAAGTTACCTCAGTATGCGATCGCAGATGAGAAAAAAATCCGTCAGGTACTGATCAACTTGTTGAGTAATGCTATTAAGTTTACAGAAAATGGCAGCGTGACGCTGTGTGTACAACCCAGTCCACAAGAGGAACAACAAAATCAAAGCCTGTGGTTATCCTTTGAGGTAGAAGATACGGGAGTCGGAATTGCACCTACAGAAATCAACACAATTTTTGACCCCTTCTTTCAAACCCAATCGGGAAAAAATGTTACAGAAGGTACAGGTTTGGGGCTAAGTATTTGTAATAAATTAATTCAATTTATGGGGGGTAAAATTACTGTTAAGAGTAAACTTGGTCAAGGTAGCAAGTTTCAGTTTGATATTCCCGTCCGCATAGCTGAAACTAAATCAGTATTGCCACAAAATCAATATCAGCAAATATATCGATTAGCACCAGGACAGGAATCTTATCGCGTTTTGATTGTAGATGACCAAGCAGAAAACCGTTTACTGCTGGTATCATTATTGACTTCTTTGGGTTTAGAGGTGCGTGAAGCCACAAATGGTCAAGAAGCCGTAAATATGTGGCAACAGTGGCAACCCCAGCTAATTTTGATGGATATCCGGATGCCTGTGATGGATGGTTACGAAGCAACTAAGCAAATTCGTGATACACCAGAAGGTAAAGCAACCATTATTATTGCACTCACCGCATATAGTTCGACAGGCGAACGCACGTTAGCATTGAATGCAGGTTGTAATGATGTAGTGACTAAGCCATTTCGAGAAGAGGTATTATATACCAAGATGGCAGATTATTTGGGGTTGCGGTATGAGTAATTTCAGCACTAAAGTGCTGACTACGAACTAATGATTTCCCGAAAGCTTCTATCGTCGGCAATTTCATCAAAATCAATGTCTGATGCGGCATCTTCTTTATATCGGGGATTCAGTTGAATGGCTTGTTGGAGACTTGCTAAAGCTAATTTTAGTTGTCTTTGTAGGGCATAACAGGCGGCTTTATTGTAGTAGGCACTAGCATAATCGGGATTCATTGCCAGTGCTTTGTTAAAACTCACGATCGCTTCATCATCTTCTCCCAATCTCACCAAAGCATAACCGCGTTTATCCCAGACTTTGGGAGAATTGGGGTTAATATTTATGGCTTGATCAAAACTAGCGATCGCATCTTCATATTGTTCTAACTCTATCAAGGACAGACCGCGATTTAACCAGACCACAGGATCATCTGGTTTAACTTGGGTTGCTTTATCGAATGAGGCAAAAGCTTGTTGATGCTGTCGTAGTTTACCAAAAGCCACACCGCGATCGCACCAAGCTTGGTGATAATCTGGCTGAATTTCAATGGCTTTTTCATAAGAAGCGATCGCATCTTGGTAGCGTTGTAGTCTACCTAAGGTTAAACCACGTTTTAACCAAGTTACCGGATCACTGGGCTGGATTTCTACGGCTTGATTATAAACTGCGATCGCATCTACATACTGTTTTTCAGCAAAAAGTTTATCTGCTTCTTGAATATAATTTTCGGCTGATAATTCTAGTTGTGGTGGCTGTATTTGTTCTGTTTCAGCCACAGTTGGTAGCTCCATGTCAGCCAATTCTTGTAATATCAGATCCTTACGTTGTTGCGCGTCTACTTGTAACTCTGAAAGTTGAGAGACAAAATCTGTTTCTAACTTTTCTAATTTTTCTAAAATCAGCAGTTTTTGTTGTTGAGCATTGGATTGTAATTCAGAAAATTGTGAGACAAACTCTGAGCCTGATTGTTCTAAATTTTCTAAAATTTGCTGTTTGCGGTTTTGTGCGTCTATTTGTAATTCTGATAATTGAGATTGAAACTCTGATTGTAATTGTGTCAAACTCTCTAGAATGTTTTCTTTTTGTTGTTGGGCATTAGACTGTAATAAAGCTATTTCCGCCTTAAATAAACTTTCTAATTCCTTGATGTTTTCAATAGTGATATCTTTTTGTTGATTAGCATCTGTTTGTAAACTGCCTAAGCTTTCAAATATTGTATTTTTTTGCTGCTCAGTCTCAGACTTCAAAGAACTTTCTAATTCCTTGATATTTTCAATAGTGATATCTTTTTGTTGATTAGCATCTGTTTGTAAATTACCTAAACTTTCAAATATTGTATTTTTTTGCTCCTGAATTTCCGACTGTAAATTAGATACTTCTGATTTCAATAAATTTTCTAATTCCCTGAGATTATTTAAAACGCTATATTTTTCTTGTTGAGCATCTATTTGTAAGCTTGATAAACTTTCTACAATGTTATTTTTGTGTTGTTCAGTTTCAGAATGTAAGCCTGAAAGTTGAACTATAAATTCATGTCGAGATGTTGCTAAATCTTCTAGATTTATATTCTTTTGTTGTGTGACTTCTCCCTGTAACTCAGATAATCTTTCAGCAGTCTCATCTGCTAATTTGGCTAAATTTGCCAACGTTGTCTCTTTTCTTTGTTGCGCCTCTAATTGCAACTCAGATAGCTGGACACCAAATTCAGATTCTAAGCTTTCTTGAATTTGTTTAACTTTTATTTCTAATTCTGCCAATATATTATTTTTTGACTGCAATAACTCCGATGATAAATTAGCTAAATTTTCTTGCTCTCTGGTGATATTCTGTTGTAGCGTATCAACTTCTTTTTCTAATTGTCGATTAACTTTTTTAGATTCTTGAATCAAATTTTCGGCATCTTGTTTAACAATAGTTAGCTGATTTTGTAAATTTTCCATTCCCTGTAGCTGCGCCATTGCTCTAGCCACAATTTCTCGAATTGCTACTCGTCGTAATAGCCAAAATAAAGCAATCACGGCTACAGGAAACAAACTCAAGATGACTAACCAGACATTGAACAGGATAGTTGTGCTAGTAACCGGACGCTCCAATTCAGTTTGAACTTGCGCTTGAGTGGGAACTTGCGCTAACTCTACCCGCTGCTGATGCGATTTAATCTCCGCCGTATTCGCCTCTGGAGAAACGGATAGCCTAGTTTGTCCACTAACAATATCAGCAGACAGCAACAACGGCGAAAAGATAATGGCACTTTTCAACGCTAAGGTGAGGATAACTTGGTTTTTGCGCTTCATGAAAATTATCCTGATGTTCTGGTCAGTTTGGGAAGTGGCAAGCCTATCTCCAATCTATACCAAAATCCCATTTTGACAGGTAGCGGCCAGAAAATGATCATTACCTGGCGGTCAAGTTGGTTTTTTTCCGTAATTCGTAGTTCATCAATTGTGGTCAGGATAACTCTATTGCTAAGGAATGTGGATTTAATAAACCTCACCCCCAACCCCTCTCCTTACCAAGGAGAAGGGAGACTTTGACGCAAGTCAAAGGCGGGGTGAGGTCAAAAACTAGACTTGCATGTTATTTAATTCATATTCCTCAGGGAACAACAAAAATTACTCTATGTCTAAATAGTTATCTTTACATCACCGTAAAAACACCACTTAGTATTGTTGTAGAGATTAGATAATTTACTGTTTGTCCAACCCTAAGTATACCTATCCCAGGAGGGTTATGATATTTGATAATTTTCGTCGCCAATTGCGTAAAGAAGCGCAATTATGGCAAGATGAAGGACTAATTGATAACAATTTATACCAACAACTTGCCCAAAAGTATCAATTTAATAGTTTAGAAACTGCTGCACGCGATCGCTTCGTATTTATTTTGATCGCAGTGGGTGCCATATTATTAGGTTTGGGTGTAATTACTTTCGTTGCTGCCAACTGGCAAGCTTGGAGCCGAGAAGTTAAAGTAACACTATTGTTAAGTATATTCCTCGGCACTAATATTGCAGGTTTTACCCTGTGGAACTCATCCAGCAATCTCCCCTCTAGAGATAGAAAACGCCGCCAACGTGTCTTAGGAGAAGGCTTGTTACTATTAGGTGCGTTAAGCATAGGGGCGAATATGGCACTGTTAGCGCAGATGTTCCATATTGGCGGTTCTAGTTATCAACTTTACTTAGGCTGGGGATTGGCTGTGTTATTCATGGCCTACGGTTTGCGCTTAACTTCCTTAAGTATCCTTGCCCTAATTTTGTTCCTCATGGGGTATTGGGTAGGAATATTTGATTGGAATATTTCTCGCAACGAGTGGTCATGGGGGCGACTCATTATAGAACATATGCCCCTAGTAATCACTGGGTTATTTGTTCCTCTAGCTTACTGGTGCCGTTCTTTAGGAATTTTTAGAGTTACAGCGATCGCCTTTGTGATAGCCTGGCAATTTCATCTCCGGTCATTGCAAGTTCTCACCTATATTAATGTGTCACCTTGGTTTGCTATAGCTGCCTTTGTCCTGCCACCAGCATTATTGTGGAGTTATAATGACCGATTTTTTAGGCCAATCAATTCTCTAAAATTTCAACCTTTTGCACAGGCTCTTGGCTTAGTCTTTTTGAGCGTCATGTTTTACATACTTTCCTTCCGGTGGGTGTGGGAAGCACGTACAGTTGCTTCCGCAAACGACCTCATAAATACACTTTTAAGTAATTGGCTACCCTTAATAGATGTGGCGATTTTTACATTGATAGCATTATGGCAATGGTGGGAATTACTCCGCCCCAACAACCGCGATTGCGCGGAGCGCAGCACCAGAGGCGATCGCCAACAAACAGATATTAAGACTATAGTCATTGGTGGCTTACTTATCGTCACCGCCTCAACTATCTTTGTACATCAAGCCCTCAACCCCATTCCAGTACTTGCTATCTTTGCTTTTAACGTCCTCTTAGCAGTCTTTGCGTGTGGACTAATTCGAGATGGACTGGAATTAGGTCAAAGACGCGCCTTTTGGGGTGGCATAGTTTTACTAGCACTGCAAATCATCAGCCGGATGTTAGAGTACGAAACCGCCTTACTCTTCAAATCTCTAGTCTTTCTTGTGTGTGGTGCAGCAGTAATTATCGCCGGACTGTGGTTTGAACGTTATTTATCTTCTCTCCCAGATGCATCGTCTGAAACTCATCACTCATAAAACCTTTGCGTTTAAATTCATCTTATGACCACATCACCTTCCCCAACCCCAGAAAAGCCTTTGCTTTGGCGGTTTGTAATTCCTTTGTTAATTCAAGCAGGATTCATCTTAGCAGTACCAGCCCAAGCAGTTTACACCCTCATGACTGGGAGAACAGCCGTTTTACAAACAGTACCAGTAGATCCTTATGATTTGCTGCGTGGTTACTCAGTCATCCTTAATTATGAAATTTCCCTTACCAGCAATTTAAAAGAACTTCCCGGATGGACAGAACTAGTCAAACAACATCCGAGTTCTGATCAACAATTTGAATTAGAATCAGGAACTAATTTATACGTGATTCTGGAAGAGCAAAAATCTACTGGTGAAGTTCCCCAGGCTTGGAAACCTGTAAGAGTAAGTGGAGAATTACCAAGTTCTCTCAATGACAATCAAATCGCCTTGAAAGGTATTAGTAGCTATAACTCAATTTCCTACGGCTTGGAAACTTACTACATCCCAGAAGACCAACGTAACGACATTAATAATGATATATCCACAGCCAGACCCCTCAAACCAGGACAACCGCAACCCATAGTTGTAGAGGTGAAAGTGAATCCTCAAGGTAACGCTGTGCCTTTAACTATGTGGGTACGCGATCGCAGATATAATTTTTAGCTGAACACCATTCCCACAAATTTCCGGGACATCATCTCAGTCCCTACACCCTTCCCAAATCTTGGAACATGGGCGTGCTGAGGTAACGTTCACCAAAGGAAGGCTGAATCATCACGATTAACTTACCGCTATTTTCTGGACGTTTACCTACCTGAAGCGCAGCACACAAAGCAGCACCGGAGGAAATTCCAGATAATAAGCCTTCTTCTTTTGCTAAACGCCGTCCATAGGTCATAGCTTGTTCATCGCTGACTCTAATTACTTCGTCAATCAATTCCAGACGTAATACATCTGGGACAAACCCAGCACCGATACCTTGAATTTTATGAGGCCCGGCTTCACCACCGGAGAGGATGGGACTATTGCTAGGTTCTACTGCTACAACTTGTACACTGGGCTTACGTTGTTTTAGAATCTCTGCAATACCAGTAATTGTCCCACCAGTACCGACTCCGGCAATGATGATATCTACTTCCCCGTCGGTATCTGCCCAAATTTCTTCGGCGGTGGTTTCTCGGTGAACTTTGGGGTTAGCTGGGTTACGGAATTGTTGCAGCATCAAAGCATTGGGAGTATTAGCCACAATTTTTTCAGCTTGACGAATAGCTCCCCGCATTCCTTCTGCACCTGGTGTTAATTCTAAATTTGCACCGTAGGCTTTGAGCATCGAGCGTCGTTCTTGGCTCATTGTCTCTGGCATAGTTAAAATCAACCGATAGCCACGGGCAGCTGCTACCATCGCTAAGGCAATACCTGTATTCCCAGAAGTGGGTTCTACTAAAATTGTTTTTCCTGGCTCAATTAAACCTTCGGCTTCTGCGGCCAGAACCATGCTGATTCCTATGCGGTCTTTTACGGAAGCGGCTGGGTTCATACCTTCGAGTTTGACAACTATTCGAGCCGCTACTTCTTGAGATTGAGGGATTTTATTTAGCTGAACTAAAGGAGTTCTACCAATAAGTTCTGTGACATCTTTAGCAATTTTCATAAATTAACTCCTACGATTTTTCATCTATTGCCAATTCTTTGCCGATAACAATCAACTTGTATGTATTTAATTTATATTCGCGCGTCAATGTAGGTTTAGTCTATCTACTCAAAAAACAAAATTTATGATCTCAAAAATCAATTTGCTGTAATTCTCTCATTCATTCTGCTCGCATTATGTTTTTTAGTTACTATATTGCCCTTAAATAAGTTTAAATTGATAATTTTTACTACTTTTGGCTAGACTTGATTTTTGGATTTTTCGCTTACCCTGTAAGCATTTGAGAGGAAATAGCTTTATCTATGAAACAGTGCAATTTTGATTTTTATCAATTATATTTAGTATACTAAGCTGCATTTTATTAAAATAATTAATGGTTTTTTTTAGTAGTTTAGTGTACACTCACCACATAATCTATTTGCTTGAGTACAAGTTTAAAAAGCTAAAAATCAGCATAAAACCTGTCATTCAGTACCGCCCCATATAGCTTTGAGCTTGAGTGCATAAACGCCAGAACCCCACCTCATGAATACTAGTACCCCACCTCAAAAATACTAGTACCCATACCCCTAATAATTTGTTGAAGCCTGATGAAATAACAGTTGTAGGCTTTGAGTACAACTTTAATGAATTTAATAATCTTAATCTAGCTAGGCTAAACTCTGATAGAGAGAGGCGGCTGATATAAATTTTGTAGGATTTACGCAGAGATTCCCCTCTACCCCCCGAAATTCACTGGGTTTTACCCAAAGAATGAGGGGGGACTTCTTAACTCCTCTTTTTATCAGGTTCCCAAAATTTCCGAGTTAGAAGGTGTTATTCCTAAGCTGATAATTATAGCGTTTGTGGAAAATTGAGTAATTTTCTAGTAATCAGTGAATATCCTAGTAACTGATAGATGTTTAGTATCAAAACTGTTTGAACAGTGGAAATAAAAATCTGCTTAGGTAAACAGCAACAGAGATTTTTCTGGGTGCATAATACCTAACGAGGGAGAGCAAATATGAAATTAAAACTTCTAAATGTTCTCACAGTTTGCCTAATTACTTTAGTAGTATTTTCTCCAGGACTAGTAGTATTTAGCATTGTTTGGGGACGGCACGTAGAGTTTGTCAGGATGCAGAATTTAGCCTGTGATCTCAACAAAAAAACTACAGGTGATACTGACTTCGTTTCTCCAACAACAGGCAAAGATTTATCTCAATGTCAGACTAATATTACAATTTCTGACCGCAACGTCGTGAACCCAATATCAGCTGCTGCCGAGCAATATAAACTTGTTACCATCCTGCAATGGTTTGTCTTAATTACCCCTATTTTTGTGGGATTAGGAATTATTGTTTACGACAGGTATCTTGTTTATCGTGCTGCTATCTTAAAAGAACAAGTTGAAATGTTGGAAAGGCTTTGGCAGCAAAGTATCGAGTAATCATCAATTCTTAGTTTGTTTCTTAAAAAAATCAAAACATCATGACAGAAGAACGCCAAATCCAATATTTCGATTTGATTGACCAGTTGCTAAAATGTCCCAACGGTCAAGAACCAGAAATTTTAGAAGCTCAACCAGAATTGATTGATGCTGGCTTTGTGGAGACAATGCTGCAAGTAGCAAGTACATTTGCACATCAAGGTAATCAAGATGGCGCCCAGTTCTTATTTTTTGTTGCTCGTGAATTAGCTAAACAACTGGGTTTATATCCTGAAGCGCCAAATTCTGAAGTGACAAATAAGGAGTAAAAATGCTATTGACTGAAACCGACGCTGGACAAATTGCGTTAGAGTTCCTCATGGCAGACTGGAACATCTCAGAAGATCATAGAGAGTGGTTTACATTCTTTAGCTCTCGCCTTGTGGGTGAGAGTTGGTACATTGTGGAATTGGGTGTAGAAGGGTTTCCCGATAGGTGGTTTATTCAAGTTTACGATACGGGAATGTGTGACCCGAACTATACATTTATTTCCCCTGTACCTGGTTCAGATGGGTTTATCGATTTTGTAGATGTGCCAGATATGGTAGCTGAAGTTTTGGTTGCAGAGCGTAAGGCTCGATAAATATAATTCGTAATAGAGCCTCCGGCACACTTCGTGAACGTAATTCGTAATTCGTAATTATGAAAAAATAATTATTGTATCTGAGGTGATTCTAAATAGAATTAAACCTCATTTTTTTTGATAATTTGATTAACAAAATGGAATAAAATCTGTAATTTGTCATGCTTAATTGACAAAAATATGTTATATTAAATAGCGTGATGAGCGCTACAGAAATATGAAGTAAAATGATTGCTGAACATATCCTAGCGAAAGAATTCACAAGAGTCGTCAGTCACTATTATCCAAAACTTGGGGAAATACTGGACGGGTGTCATGTGAAAGTCATAACCTGTTTTTGGGGACGACCAGCTAGACGTTTGCAATATATAGGGATTTACTGTAATGAAGAAATGCTTCCCTATGTGCAAGCCCACGTAAATATACTCCGGGAACTAGCAGATAATATGGGGCTAGTTCAAGTGGTCTGTATGAATGCGAAACGATTACTACGCGATCCGATGTCGAAGTTGAAGCATTCCAATCCTCGCTTATGGTTGGAGCTGCAATGGCTGGCAACTGAAAATAACAATTGCCAACAATGAAAACTGGACTTTTCTGCAATTACGAAAATCATCATCAAGATACCCGGCGCACGATCTTTGAACAAGTGGCGCTGGTGCAACAGGCGGAAAGCTTAGGTTTTGAAGAAGCCTGGGTGAGTGAGCATCATTTTAATGAGTTCAATCTCAGCTCGTCGATGTTGCTGTTAATGTCACACTTAGCGGGACTTACTTCAACTATTAAACTAGGTACGGCGGCGGTGTTATTGGCATTTCACAACCCCATTCGGGTAGCGGAAGATATTGCCACGCTGGATAATTTGTGCAATGGCAGATTGTTATTTGGGGTTGCTAAGGGTGGCCCTTTTCCTCAACACAACAAGCATTTTGCTACCCCAATGGGTGAATCTCGTGCCAGAATGCTAGAGGCCACGGCATTGATTCAGCAGCTGTTATATGAAACTGACGTGTCATTTAACGGACAGTATTATCAATGCGATCGCCTGACAATTTATCCCCAACCATTGCAGTCACAAATTCCCGTTTATGTTGCTACTGGTGATGATCAAGGCATAGAATTTGCTGCCAAAAATTCCTTTGGTTTAATGGGAGGGCCACCCTTCTCTTTAGAGAGATTAAAAAATACTGTGGCTAAATATAGAGCTTTCAATACTAGTGGTTCCGAAAAACTGGTATTGGCACGCTTTTTTTATGTAGGTAAAACCTACGATGAAGCAGTGAGTGAGGCATTACCATTCATTCGCAAATTCAGCCAAAAAATGCAAGCCAACTCGGCTGAAGTAATGCAGAAAAGTGCAAATCCCAACCAAAAAGCATTTGACCGCACAAACATTTGTTTCGATGAAGACTATTTGATTGAAAACTCAATTATTGGTGATGTGAGGACTTGTCGAGACAAAATTAAGAAATTTCAAGACGAGTTAAATCTCGGTACATTAGCACTCAAACCCGCCTCTTTTGTTTTGCAAAAAAACTTAGAGAGTTTGCAGCGCTACAGTCAAGAGGTTCAGAATTATGTCTAAATTACATTTGCTTCCTCCCGATGATTTGCCACCTACCCAGATGACAAAACAGGATGGAATGCTGCATCTGGAACTAGAAAGATCCACTGGTAGATGCTTTTTTCAGGCTTGCGATCGCATCACGCAAGTCCTATTGTCTAATTGTCAGTGGTATCTCACCAAAAATGGCACAACCTTGATGTTGATTGTTGATTGCCCTGACTTAGTATCTTACTGGCACATAGTCAGCAATATACCCCAATTAGGCAATCGATTAGAAAGGTTTACCCATAACGCCAAAATCCGCGTTTATCCTCCATTTGGTAAAGGCGCACCATTTGAAATCAGCGTCAATGAAATTTCAGCTTATCGAGATTGGCTGTAAAATTACCCCTTCCCCGCCGTCGGGGAGTGGGGATGAACCTCTAGCCTCTAGCTTCTATTTCCATTCCCAACTTGGCGCGAATTTCACTAAGTTGGACATCCCAATATTGATCCCATTTTTGAGCAATCAACTTACCTGAAGTTTGGGAACCTAGATTATAGCCCCGGATAACTTCAGACATTAAGTATTGGAAATTATTTGGTTGATAAAGACTAATCATCACCAGACCAAAACTGATAATCATTGCACTGATAGGAATAGGATTTTGACCTATAAAAAAAGCTTGTAATCCAATTTCACCAATTTCATCAGTATCAAATTCTGCAACTATGTGATAGATATCATGAGTGCTTCTCCAAAGCATCTTGAGATATGAGATATCATCAACAACAGGAACTTTTTTGTAAAAGTGAGGATTGAAACCTGTTGAGCGAATTTTATGAGCATATACATGACCCAAGGTTCCCTCTGGTAGCTGGCTTAACTGATCTAGATTGTAAGGTTCCGGTAGCCAGCGTTCTTGAAACAGGATATTGACTTCAGGATTTTTTTTCAATTCATTAACGGCTAGCTGTGCCATTTCTGTTTGATCAAGTGCGTCTTCAAAATCAAACACGGGGTCAGCATTGCCATCATCAGTTTTCAGGGTGCTAGATGCCAGAAATTTAATAATGTAGGTAAGGAGTCCTTTATTTGGGTTGCAAGTAATTACATTGACCATAGTTATTCTCTGCATTGAAATATAGCTTGATTCAATGAACCCTGAAGTGCATTAATTAAAAGTTACACGTTGTCGGTAAAAGAAGAATATGCATTATTTATTTTTGTTTAAAAAAAATTAATTTTCATTGAACTTCAGGGGGATTGCATAAATCTAGAAATTATTGTTTATTAAAAGATTACAGATAAACGCTAAATTTGACTTGATGTACAAATTCAAGCTCAACAATTTAGTTAAAATTAAATAATTGTCAATTAAGTATTATTTGCCAAAATGGCAATTGAGTAAAATTTATTTTCTGTAATGATGATTATTATCAGCTGATATACACACTCTAAATTGATGATTCTTCAAGTATATGGTATAAAATAACCTAAACTTAATTATTACTTAAACTGCTATTAACAATAAAGTTCAGGCTCAATCATAGACTTTCTTTATACTTCAAAAAAGAAAGTTATGTTAGACCCCGTACAAACTATTACCATCTTTCAAAAACAACCAGATCCTAAGATATTCACCGCCAATCAGGTGATTTTTGACCAAGGACAAACTGGTGATTATATGTATGGGGTGCTAGACGGAAAAGTTGATTTATCAGTTAATGGCAAGGTTGTAGAGATAATTCAACCAGGAGATGTGTTTGGTACTGGTGTATTGGTTGGGATAAAAAACAGAACTTACACAGCTACAGCGCAAACTGATTGTAAACTGGCTTTCTTGGATGAACATCGGTTTTTGTTTGCTGTCCAGGAAACACCAATGTTTGCACTCTTAGTTATCCGAAGTTATTCCGAACGTCTGAGTCGTTTAAACCATCAAGTATAAATTTTATAGTATTAAGTTAGGCAGAATATTGAGGTGACAAATAAGCCACTTTTTCCCTCAGCCAAGCATACCAATTATCTAAACCCTCTCCAGTTGTGGCAGAAACTTGGAAAATCTGCATTTGCGGATTGACTTGTCGTGCATATTCTATACATTTTTGGACATCAAACTGCACGTAAGGCAGCAAATCAATTTTTGTGAGAACCATGATTTCACTAGCACGGAACATATGAGGGTATTTAATTGGTTTATCTTCTCCTTCTGTCACGGAGAGAATGACTACCTTTGCTTGTTCGCCTAAATCAAATAAGGCGGGACAAACTAAATTACCTACATTTTCAATCATCACTATCGAATCTAGCGGCGGGTTTAATTGTTGTAAACCCCTATCAATCATCGATGCATCTAAATGACAACCTGTACCAGTATTGATTTGAACGACTTTACAACCAGTTTCTTGAATTTTTTTAGCATCATTAACCGTTTCTTGGTCGCCTTCAATCACACTAATAGACAACTGATTTTTTAAATCATTGATAGTGCGAGTTAAAAGTGTTGTTTTCCCTGCACCTGGAGAACTCATTAAATTTAATGCTAGAATATTTCGACCTTTAAACCATCCCCGATTTTGGGCGGCTATCAAGTTATTTTTAGCTAAAATATCCTCTTCTAAAGATATGGTTGTATTATGTATTTTGGCATGAATTTGAGGTGCTTCATGGTGAGTTTGATGATGATGAGAATGAGTGATTACAGTACCATCAGGTAAAGTGTGAGTATGATGATGGTGATTGTGTTTATGATTATGTTCCACAGCACCAGTTTCTAGATTGGTAATTTTGCCTTCAGCATCATCAGAACAACCGCAGGTTACACACATAATTCCTCGATTTCAATTTCTTTAATTTTTAATTCTTCACCAGCTATTAAATCTAATTGTGTGCTACCACAATTACATATACCAAAAGGCTTATCTAAAATGAATTCTGTACCACATTGACGACACTTAGCCAAACCAGGAATTTCTCTAATTTCTAATGTTGCGCCTACTAAAACAGTACCTTGAGTACAAATATCAAAACAAAATTGTATCGACTCAGGCAAAATTGCCGAAAGTTGACCAATTTCTAATACCACGCGTTGAACTTTTGCACCTTTAGCGTGTTCACTGACAATAGCGACAATATTTTGTGTAATTCCTAATTCGTGCATAAAATTATCTTCTTTCTTCTTTTAACAAATGCGTGGTAATTGGTCACCCACCAACATATCAACAACTCTTTCAGTACCAAACACTGTTTTTAACAACACAACTCCTGTAGGTGCAGAAATAACTTCACCAATCATACAGGCATCTTTTCCGGCAGAATGTAACTTCATAGCTGATAAAACAACTTCTGCATGTTCACGTTTTACCACCACCACTAATTTACCTTCATTCGCCAAATACAAAGGATCTAAACCTAAGATTTCGCAAACTCCTTTAACCTCTTCTCGTACCGGAATAGATTCTTCATTGAGTCTAATTCCTACCTGAGAACTAAGAGCAAATTCATTTAAAACTGTAGCCAAACCGCCGCGTGTAGCATCTCGCATGGCGTGGACTTCAGGACAAACATTAAGCACAGTTTCTACTAAACTATGTAACGGTTGACAGTCACTTTCTATATTCGTTTCTAAAGCTAATTCACCACGGGCTATTAAAATTGCTGTGCCATGATTGCCCAATTCACCATTAGTAATTACGACATCTCCGACTTGAATATTCTGGGCAGAAATATTCACCCCTGCGGGAATTACTCCAATACCGGCAGTATTAATAAACAGTTTATCGGCTGCACCACGATGTACAACTTTAGTGTCACCTGTGACGATTTGCACGTTAGCTTTTTGGGCGGCGAGTTTCATGCTAATGGCGACACGCCTTAATGTTTCTACGGGTAGACCTTCTTCTATGATGACGCTACAGGTGAGATATAACGGTTTTGCACCACTAACTGCTAAATCGTTAATAGTGCCATTAACGGCTAATTCACCGATGTCGCTTCCGGGGAAAAATAACGGGTCTACTACGTAAGAATCGGTGGTAAATGCAAGCCTATCACCTTGTTGAGTGAGGTGGGCTAAATTTAGGCTGGCTTGGTCTTCTAATTGAGAGAGAATGGGATTATCAAAGTTATTGATGAAGATATCTTCTATTAAGTCGTGCATGGCTTTACCACCGCTACCGTGGGCGAGGGTGATATGGGTGTCTCGCACTGTGGATGGGCGTTGGCGGGATTTTTGTATGTTTTGAAAGAGGGGGTTTGGGGAGGAAAAAATCATTTTTAATAACGAACCGCAAAGTACACAAAGTACACGAAGTAAGAGGGAAAGAAATAATTTAAACGCCTTTTTCTTTATGTCTGCCGCTATGTTTGTCAATGTGTAATTGACCGCCTACTGCCCAGTTTTCTCGTTCAAATTCGTCGATATGGATGGTAATCCATTCTGGTTTGGAACCTAAGGTTTCAATGAGTGTATCAGTGAGTGCTTTTACTAGTTGGCGTTTTTTTTCGACTGAGTGACCTTTGGCAATTTGTACGGTGATAAATGGCATTATGATTTTCTCCGGTAATTGATGATGATGTGGGGAGTTAAGATATAATCCCTTTTAAATTCTTACTTCTTCGCGTTCTTTGTGTGCCTTGCGGTTGGTTTTGCCATATTTGTAATAAGCTGCACAAGCACCTTCAGACGATACCATGCAAGTCCCAATAGGGCTTTCTGGCGTGCAAGCCGTACCAAATACTTTACATTGCCAGGGTTTTAAAACTCCTTTAAGAATTTCTCCACATTGACAGGATTTGTGGTCGGCTACTTTTAAATTAGGTAGTGTAAATTTAATTTCGGCATCAAATTGGGCATATTCAGGACGAATTTTTAAACCAGATTCAGGTATGTCACCTAAACCACGCCACTCAAAATTTTCTCTAACTGTAAAAACTTGATTGATAGCTTGGATTGCTACTAAATTTCCGGCTGGTTCTACTAATCTGTTATATTGATTTTCCACTTCGCAACGATTTTCAATTATTTGCTGTAATAGCATCCAAATTGATTGGAGAATATCTAAAGGTTCAAAGCCGGAAACAACGATGGGTTTATGATATTTTTGACAAATAAATTGATAAGGGTCTGTACCAATTACCATGCTGACATGACCAGGTCCGACAAATCCGTCTAGTTGCAGGTCGGGGTTATTTAGTAAGGCTTGGAGGGCGGGAATTACTAAGACATGGTTGCAAAACATACTAAAGTTAGTAATGTTTTCGGTAGCTGCTTGGAGGATGGTGAGGGCGGTACTGGGAGCTGTGGTTTCAAAGCCTAAGGCAAAAAATACGACTTCTTTATCTGGGTTGTCTCTGGCGAGTTGCAGGCTATCTAATGGGGAGTACACCATGCGGATATCTGCGCCTGTGGCTCTGGCTTGCAGTAGGCTGGTGGTGGAACCGGGAACACGCATGGTGTCGCCAAATGTGGAGAGGATGACGTTATGATTTTGGGAGATAGCGATCGCATCGTCTAATCTTCCTTTGGGCATGACGCAAACTGGACAGCCAGGCCCGTGTATGAGTTCTATGTTGGGGGGAAGGATTTCTTCTATACCGTATTTAAATATGGAGTGGGTATGTCCACCGCATATTTCCATGATTTTGATGGGTTTTTTTAGTTGTTGGCTGAGTTGGGTGATTTGTTTTTGTAGGGCTAGGGCTTTTTCGGGTTCTCGAAATTCGTCTATGTATTTCATAATCTGGAATTAAATAAGAGTTTTCGTGTTGCTGATTGAAAATATGAATTTGTCGGGCTTACGCCCCGCTGCGCTAACACGCAAAGGCGCAAAGGCGCAAAGGTGCAAAGGTGTAAAGAACAAGACTAGAGGTTTAGTTAGTTAGTTCTGCTTGGGCGGCGGCTAGTTCTTCTAGTAGTTGTAGGGTTTCGGCTGCTTGTTGTTCGTTGATGCGGTTCATGGCGAAGCCTACGTGTACTAATACCCAGTCTCCTATACAGGTTTCGGGGGGGTGTTGTTCGTCTACTATGCAGGCTATGTTTATTTGGCGTTTGACTCCGGCTATGTTGACTATGGCTAGTTTGTTTTTAATGTCGCTAATTTCGATGATTTGACCGGGGATTCCTAAACACATTTTTGTTTTCCTGAAAAGGCAGAGGGGGTATTAAGAATCTATAAGTTGGGCGGCGGTAATTATGGCTTGTCCCAGTGATATATTACCGTCGTTAGGCGGGACTATGCTATGAGTTAAAACGTTGATTCCTAAGTTTTGTAGTTGTTTGGTAACTTGGGTTAATAAAATACAATTTTGAAATACTCCTCCTGTTAAAATTACTTGTTTAATTAGATTTTCTTGACACAAATGTTTGACTAAATTAACAATGATATGAGCTAGACTTTGATGAAATTTCGTGGCTATGACTGATGAAGGTATCTGCTGTTGCAAGTCATGAAGTAAGGCTTGCCACATGGGTTTGGGGTCTATACAATAAATGCTATCGGAAAAATTAAGCTGAAAAGGATAAATTAGCGTTTCTTCATGATTATTTAAGTTGCTAGGATCTACTAAGGCTTCCATTGCGATCGCAGCTTGTCCTTCATAGCTACATTCTTCTGGATAAATACTGATGGCGGCGGCTACGGCATCAAATAATCTGCCTATGGATGAGGCTAAGGGTGAGTTAATTTTTTTCTCTACAAGTTGATTTAAAAGTTTAATGGGTTGTTGTTGCAGAAATTTGATTATCTCTAAATCACTATATTGTTGTTGGCAATCATCCCAAAAATTAGCACTAACTAAGTGAGCATATGTATTTCGCCAAGGTTGATAAATTGCTTTTTCGCCACCAATCATGGCCACTGGTTTAAATGTTGCTAGTCGTTTAAATTGACGATAATCTGCTAAGAGAAATTCGCCACCCCAAAATGTACCATCTATGCCATAACCTAAGCCGTCTAAGGCAATGCCTAAAACTGGGGAAGAATCTAAAGGTAAGTTATTTTCTGCCATGCAAGCAGCAATGTGGGCATGATGATGTTGGATATGATGCAGCTTGATTTTATTAGTAAATGCTAATTCTTTACCGAGTTTAGTTGAGAGATATTCCGGGTGTTTGTCAACTGCGATCGCTTGCGGTTGATGCTGAAATAAATTTAAATATAAGTTGAGGGTATCTTGATAAGAATTAAAAGCCGCAGCGTTTTCTAAGTCACCTAAATGTTGAGAAAGAATTGCTTCATTTCCCCGCAACAAACAAAAGGTATTTTTTAACTCGCTTCCCATCGCTAATACTGGCGGAGTTTTATCAAATCCGGTGGGTAATTTAATTGGTGCAGGTGCGTATCCTCTCGCACGACGAATAACTTGTACTTGATGATTAATTACTCTGACAACTGAATCATCAACTCGATTGACAATATCCCGATTATGTAAAAGAAAATAGTCAGCTATATCACCTAATTTTTCCCTAGCATCTTGATTATCAAGACATTGTGGTTCATCTGCGACATTTCCACTTGTTAATACAATCGGTCGATTCATGCGCCTTAAAATCAGATGATGCAAAGGCGTATAAGGCAACATAAAACCCAGGGTACTTTGTCCCAAAGTGACTGAAGGCGCAATGGAATAGTGGGGAGTAGGGAGTGGGGAGTAGGGAGTGGGGAGTTTTGTGTTTGTCCCCAATCCCTTTTTCTGTAATAAAACAATTGGGGCGGCTGGACTATTTAATAATTCCTCTTCTTCAGTATTAACGAAACAATATTCTGTAATTATCGATAAATCTCGCGCCATTAAAGCAAAAGGCTTATGATATCTTTGTTTACGCTGACGCAATTTCTGTACAGCCGCCTCTTGAGTTGCATCACAAGCCAAATGAATCCCACCTAAACCCTTAATCGCAACAATTTCACCCTTCTGTAACAAAGTACAAACAGCATCCACATCATCCATCATCGAAAACATAGAAGCCGTCACAGGCTTACCATCAGCACGTTCTAACCAAGCCGTAGGGCCGCAAGTATGACAAGCTACAGGCTGGGCGTGAAACCGACGATTTTCCACATCATCATATTCCCCCTCACATACAGAACACATAACAAACGCAGACATACTGGTATTGCATCTGTCATAGGGAATCGCCCGAATAATACTCAAACGCGGGCCGCAATGAGTACAGTTAGTAAAAGGGTAACGATAAAACCGACTAAAAGGGTCAAAAATTTCTTGCTGACACTGAGGACAAGTAGCCGCATCCGGCGCAATTTCCGTATTTATCGAACCACTTACACTCCCAACAATCACAAAATCATCAAACCTCACCTCCCCCTCATAACGACTTCTAACTATCTCCTCAATCTTCCCCAACCGAGGACACTCCACATATAACCTCCGCACAAACTCCGAAATAGCCTCCTCACTTCCACAAACCCGAATCAACACACCCTCACCATCATTCCCCACCTCCCCCAACAACCCGCAAGCCCTCGCCAACCGATAAACAGTCGGACGAAAACCCACACCTTGAACAGTCCCCCGAACCCTAACTTCCTCAGTTACCATAAACTATCTTGCCTTCCTTTCTTCGCGTCTTTGCGCCTTTGCGTGAAACACTCTTACCTCATTCCCCACAACAAAACCCGATTATTCCCAGAATCAGCAATCACCGCCGTACCACCACAAACCTGCACCCCATAACACCAATTCAAACTATCCCGCTTCGGCAAACCAAAATCACGATTTTCACCCTTACTTGTAAAATCCCTTTGCCCCACCACCACATCCGCCGCAACACCATTTAATAACAGTAACTCCCGCCTTCTCCATCCTAACAACCGAGAATTAGCAGTATCAGCTACCACCAACAAATCATCAGCCACACCCACACCATAAGGCATACTCAAACTACTAGCATGAGGAAAATAAACCCCTTGATTCATCTCCACACAATCAAAACTTTTTTGCCCTAAAACTACCGCACAAGGAGTATTATTTTCAATTGGTATTCCCTCCCAAATCATCACCCGATTATTACCAGCATCAGCCACAACCAAATCATCGCCCCACACAGCAATATCATGACACCATCGCATACTCGCAGCAGTCGCTGAACCGCCACCATTTTCATTGCGAGATGTCATATTTGGTTGTCCCAAAACTAAATCCGCAGATTGACCATTTTCTGTAGGTAATTGCTGCCAAATTAACACCCGACGATTACCAGTATCCGCTATAAATAACTGTCCTTGATGATAGAAAACCCCATAAGGCCAATGCATAGTATTAGCATCTGCTTCTTGACTTCCCCGATTTGGTTCATTATCAGTAAAATTAACTTGTCCTAATACCAAATCCGCCGGTACATGACTATCTACTGGGACATTATGCCAAATCAAAACCCGATGATTCCAAGCATCAGCCACAGCTAAACCTGCACCACAAGCACATATCCCCGTAGGCACACTAAAACTCGCCTTTCCCGGCGTACCCTTAGCATTTTGTCCCTCATGATAAAAATCTGGCTGTCCAATCACCCAATCAGCCGGTTGACTATCTGCGGTAGGTAAATTTCGCCATCCCAATAAGCGATGATGTCCTGTATCTGATACCCATAACGGCCCAGTTGGTGATAATAAACAAGCACCACGAGGCCCAAACATATTAATAGGACTAGGTGCTATGGGTATCGCTAATATCTCTGGGGCAATAATATTACCTAAAACCACCTCTGTACCCTGAGATGATAAATTTAAAACATGGGAATTTGACGCAGCATTAATACTATTGGGAATATCCATTAACCGCAGATGAACACTGATAACCATTTAAATTCATCGGCGTTATGACGCGTGTATCAGCAGTTGCAGTTTTGCTATCAAATTGAATATTTTGGCAATTTTACAAACACCTTTTCACCTTTAATTTGTACTGGATATGACTGAAGCGAAATTCCCGGAGTAGTTAAACATTCACCAGTAGCTAATTTGTACTGAAACCCATGTGATGCACAAGTGATGATACCATTATCTAACTTGCCTCTATCTAAAGGTGTTGCTAGGTGACTACAAGCATTTACATAACATTTAACTTCTCCACCTTGGCGGTATAAAATCAGGGAATTTTTCCCAATTTCACCCGTTAATATCCCAAATTCAGGAATTTGATCAATTGTTGTCGCTTTCACCCAAGTAGTAGGCTGAGAAGTCAATGGAGATTGAGTATCAATAGATGTTTGACTGACTGCAACCACCTGAGTAATTTCCGGGCAATAATTTTTAATTGCTTGTTCCACACTTTGAGTTAAAGTCAAAGTTGAAGTAGGACAATTACTGCAATTACCAATTAACCTAACTTCCACTGTATCTGGTGGTTTAATTGCTACAAATTCCACATCTCCATCATGGCTTTTTAAACCTGGGCGAACTTCTGCTAGGGCTGCTTGCACACGTTCTATAAGTGGTGGTTGTGGTGGCTTGACTAATTCATGATAAAGCAGAACTGCATACACAACTTCATCATCAACGGCCTGACGCAAAGCTGACATTGATTCTTGTTTTAAGTCTTTAATCAAACGCGTCAATGCTTCTTTATGCAAAGCTTCAATCGCCCTTTTTAACCCCACAGCCACACACCTTTGGCTTTCATCCCATTGAGAGATAATTGCCTCAAAGCGATTGATTTCTTGCACTAATTCTTCAAGTTGTGTCATTAATTATAGTAGAAAAAACAACTATGTCAAGCAATGTAAAATAATTGTAATTTAGTTCGTAGTAAGGGCTTTAGCCCTTATTTGAGGAATTTGAGGACTAAAGTCCTCACCCTACGGGTGATGCCTCCGGCACGCTGACGCGAACGTTAGTCACTCATGGGGGAAACCCCCAAGACCGCGCTAACTCACTACAAACTTTTAATTATTTACGACATCATACTTACTTCATTTTGAAGTCTTTTAAGAGGAATGGCATTACTAAACCTGTCGCTAAACTAGCTGTAACTATTGATGACCATAAAGGACAGTTAAATTGCGACAACAATAGCAGAATGATAGAACCAATACTGGATGCGATCGCAATTTTTACAACAAACTCTAAAGGGTCACGAATTAGCTTACCTTTAAAAAATAATTTGGCAGAAAACCAACCTATTTCTATCATGGTTACTCCTAATAATTTGGTAATAAATTCAAGACAGTAAAACCTAAAATCATCGCGGGAATCACACCTGCTGGGCCAAATAATGCCCCCAGGGTTGCGGAAAATTGATACCCTATATCTTTACCTCCTAATATCATTCCGCCAATAGCACCCCCAACCATAGATAAGGCTGTTGCTATGAATATCCACGCAAATTCTGTAGCTATGTTTAAGTCGCCAGCTATTAAGCTTGTGAGAAACTCTCTCACAGCAGGATTGCTCAAAATATCTGTCATAATCTATGTTTCTCCTTCAGTAATTACTAGCCCCTAACCGCATTTCCACTTCCAAATCTTGTATTGCTTGGGCGACTGCTTGGGCTTGTTCTGTTTGTTGATTTTGGGTGAAAATTTGCCAAGATTCTTGATAGTAAGCACGCGCTTGTAAGAGATTTTGCGGATTACCTGCTTCGGGTTTTTCGGGGTTGTCGGGTAAGTTGAATAAGGCGTTGGCTTTGTTGGAAATTGTGTTAGCGTACTCTAAAGGTGTATCTCTGGGGTTACGCACTTTTAACGCTTCGTTGTAAGCTGCGATCGCTCGCAAGTTATTATCTAGAGGATGGGAACTCACTAGATATTGCAAGGCGTTACCCAGGTTGTTTTGCAGCATCGCATATTCCCTGGGATGATCAATCAGGTTAATATGCTTCAATGCAACTTCAAATGACTGCACAGCTAATCCCTGACGCAAGTATTCTCGTTCTGATGCCATCGGCATGGAAAGATAGGCGATCGCAATATTGTTGTATAAAATGGCGTATTCTTGTGGGTAATTTTCCCAGGTAAAGACCCGCAAAGCTTCATGATATGCTTGGATGCTATCTGTAATCCGTGCCAAATTTAACGGTACTAAGGACTGCAATACCAATCCAAAATTCATCTGTGCTTCTGCTACTTCTTCAGGTGAGGCTAATTCCTGTAAAATCGGCAACGCTTCTTCATAACCTGCTTTTGCTTGCAGTAGCAGTTCCGTCCCCGCATCAGGAATTGTTTGTAACGTCCCTGACATTCCTACTTGGGTGCGGGCTTTTAACAAAGGATATTCCTCGCCACACATCTCATGGGCGCGGTAATACAAAGAAACCGCATTCCGCAAATCTTGGGCAGTTTTCGGCTGCTTTTGAAAACCTTGTGCTATCTCAATCAGCATTTGGATTTTTTCTGCTGTCGTCGCTGACTCCGATGCAATAGCTGCGATCGCCGCCTTTACTGCTGAATCTGTAATGCTGGGGGTCATAACTGCCGTACTCTAACCAATTTGGGAATTGAGAATGTCAACGCCCACCAAAGATAGAGACACGCGATCGCGTCTAATCAGGGGCTATACCGATTTACGCAGGTTGTGAGTAGTTCAGGCGTTCCCCTTTGTTGCCTGAAAGTAGGGGGCTAGGGGCTAGGGGCTAGGGGCTAGAGGCTAGAGACTGGAGACTAGAAAAATTTATCTAATACTTAATACTCAATACCTGATGCCTAGTACCTGATACCCAATAGTTATTCCCTACCATTGAGTGAATCAATTTTTTTACTATAGGATAATCTACTGACAAAATTCTAGGGGGGAATTGCTAATATTAATGTCAGCTTTAAATACTTAAAGTTTTGATGAATTTATTTTCTTTAATAATTTAACTATTTTGCTCATAAAATCATGCAAAGTGTTTTTTATTTGACATACTTATTTTTCATTTTATGCATTTATAAACTATTCTACGGACTAGCCCCTAGCCCCTAGCCTCTAAAACCCCACGAATAATTAATTTTTATTTAATGAAAGATAATTATCTCAAAAACCATTTTATATTAAAAAATAAATACTGATAAACAGGTGATACTCTACAAGCTTTATCACCCAGATCATGCATGGTAAACAATCAAAAAATATGTAGCTAATGACTAATGTACTATGGCTGCAAGGTGGTGCTTGTTCTGGTAACACCATGTCTTTTCTGAATGCCGAAGAACCGACGGTCTGCGATTTAATTGCTGACTTTGGCATTAAGGTACTTTGGCATCCATCTCTAGGATTGGAACTAGGCAACAACTTACAAACACTCCTATGGGATTGCATCTTGGGCAAAATTCCCCTCGATATTTTGGTATTTGAAGGCAGTGTAGTTAATGCCCCCAATGGTACCGGTGAATGGAATCGTTTTGCCGATCGCCCGATGAAAGACTGGTTAACTGACCTTTCCCAAGTTGCTAAATTTATCGTCGCTGTGGGAGATTGTGCGACCTGGGGCGGAATCCCAGCCATGTCACCCAACCCCAGTGAATCACAAGGTTTACAGTTTCTCAAGCGTCAAGCAGGTGGTTTTTTCGGCAAAGATTTTGTTTCCAAAGCCGGATTACCTGTCATCAATATTCCTGGATGTCCCGCCCATCCCGATTGGATTACGCAGATATTAGTAGCGATCGCCACTGGACGCATAGCCGACATCGCCCTAGACGAACTACATCGTCCTCAAACTTTCTTCAATACCTACACCCAAACAGGTTGTACCCGTAACGTTCACTTTGCCTATAAAGCATCCACAGGTGAATTTGGTCAACGTAAAGGCTGTCTATTTTACGACTTGGGTTGTCGTGGCCCCATGACTCACTCATCCTGCAACCGGATTTTGTGGAACCGTGTTTCCTCCAAAACCCGTGCGGGGATGCCCTGTTTAGGTTGTACAGAACCAGAATTTCCCTTCTTTGACCTCCAGCCAGGAACCGTCTTTAAAACCCAAACAGTTATGGGGGTTCCCAAAGAATTACCGCCAGGAGTCAAAAAGAAAGATTACGCCGTCCTGACAATGGTCGCCAAAGATACAGCCCCACCTTGGGCAGAAGAAGACTTTTTTACAGTTTAGGGACAAGGGGACAAGGGGACAAGGGGACAAGGGGACAAGGGGACAAGGGGACAAGGAGACAAGGGGA
>NZ_CAWUDM010000039.1:0-54802 GCF_963920855.1 Nostoc sp. CCY0012
ACCAGGTCAAGATTACAGCATTTCCACTCTTCTCTAGTAAGTTTTGCCACGCTAGGTTTTTTTTCAGGACTGACATTTTTAAGTGGTCTGCCTAGTGGTGGGCCACTAATTCTAATTCGGGAGGATCTCACTTTTTAAAGTAGCTCAAACCGACAATAATCCATTGAGGTAAGCGCAGCGACGGGCTAAGATTTGAGGCACATTTTCTCGTTTCCATTGTGTCTCGAAAAATTTTGTTCGATGGTCAACGAGTTCAACGACAAATTCAACTGAACCAGAACTAATTGAAACAATTTCTTTAAATTGATAATATTCATAGTTGATAATGCAATTGCGAGGTTTATCAAGATAAAGGCAAACGTTTTGTACTTGTTTGCCTTTATTATTTGTAAATAAAGCAATATTCGCCTCAAATTGACATTTTTATAGTAGATTCTATGCTTGTTTCAAGCGTTTATGTTTTTGTTAGTCATTCAAGTTTATTCACGCTTTTTTAAGCGCTTATCTTTGCCTAATAGAAAAACCACATAAAACCGCTTTACAAAAAATGGGATAGAAACTCTAATATCAACAATATGACGTTTATAAACACGGTCATTAAATACTTTTTCTATCTCAGTTAATTGTGTACTGGTAAAAGTAGCTAATATTTCAGGAGGAATACGAGCAAAAAACTGTCGTTTGTAAAGGTCATTTTGGGAAGAATTTTTGTTTGAACGATTTTGAGACATCTTGCTTTTTCCTTGACTAACAGTAAAATTTAAAAATCAGGACTGTGTTCATAATCCCAGCACTTATCATCACGCCAAACTCTGTTAGTGCGTTCACATTGTGATTTTTCATAAATCCAAGGAATTGATGTTGGGTAATACAGAGTAGATGTGAAATTCAGTGAAGACAATACAAAGGAAAATATTGTGAAAGTAGAAATAGATAGAATGATGGCAAATCCTATGATAAACAAGCTATTGCTAAGAGTCCAAAAAGGATATAACCCTTTTTCAGAGCGTAAACGTTTTTGAGAACGGCGTTCTACACCTGCTAAGAAAACTATATAAAATCTTAGTCTAGGAACTGGTATCGAAAGTCTTATATCTAAAAAACTATTAGAAGACTTCTTATAGGTAAAACTCCTTTTTAGGGCTTCTATTTGCTTATCTGTGAAAGTACTTGCAATTTGCGGATTAATCTGAGCAAAAAGTCGCTCAAAATTAGGATCAGTGTAATGGGTATTATTCATTTTATTATCTTAATATAGATTACTATTTCATCACTTATATCTTTTATTACGGACATTACGAAAAATAGGTAGTAATGCATAGTAATAATAAAGTAAGGAAATATCGTTCAATATTGGAACTATGCCTTGCCCTGAATGTAAGTTGCTCTTGTTTACTTATAAGTTTTCCACCACGAGCAACATTATATTTAGCATTTTTACATCTGATATTACTCTGATCATTAGATCCCCCAGGGCTGTGGGGCTTGATATAACTAGCGTACTTATCAGATAAATACTTTTCTGCATTACTAACCGCAGACTTGCCATTAATACCTGCTCTTTGAAAAGGGGGAATCTTGTCTAACATTTATTGAACTTGCACCCTAGTTCTTATCTGTTCACCAGACCTAATACCGCCTTTGTACATTCTACTCGCTGTACTTAAATGTAAGTCTGATAATTGGGCGTGCTAAACTTTAGTTGCGGCAGATGCGTTGACAGCAGAATTACGATGGGAATTATCATTCATGTACTTGTTTTCCTTAACCATTTGCTAAATATGGTATGAATTGACTTTATTTAATATTCCCAATTTTCTTTGATTTACAACTATTTTTATTAAGTTATTGTGAATATTTTGAGCTATTTTAAATGTTGATATTTACAAAATTGTTGTAATTTTCAAAAATATCTCATTAATAGACTCAGATTCCAAAACCCTCACCAACTTGGTAGCTGTTGAGTACTTGAGTGAATGACATGGTATACTACACCACATCTTTAGTGATGCAATGTGCTGTTTACTTGTTCCACCTCATCAATATCCACACGTATGAACATCGACCGATGGCAAGAACTCAAACAAAAACTGACTGTTGAACCAGACTTATCCGATATCTGGTTATTTTATATGGATCATTTTGCGGATCATCCAGAGTTTACTGAACTGGGTGAGCCTCTATATAATGAATATTTAGATAGTGTCATCCAGAAAACTTGTCAACAAATGTTTGGCAGAGCAATAAGAATTACTGACTTTTTGCCAATCTACATTGCACAGTATGGTTTTTTTCATGCCCCTTTCCAAGTTGAACGACGCATTGGGGGTGTAATTTATTTCGAGGATATTAAAATTGGATTAATTGCTGTATCGGCGGATTATCCTCCTACAGATGAAGTTAAGTATTCACGTTTTTCTGAGGTGCTTCGATTGCCGACACCTAATGGCAACGATCTCAATTGATATCAGGGAAAAGGCTCAATCCCACCAAAAGGATACTCCAACGAGCAAAGCCAAACATCTTGTGTCTGCTGCTAATAACGCCGAGGCGATCGCCCAACGATTAGAAGAATATGGCGATTTTCGTGTGCGGCGACTACCAGAAACTTATAAAGGGTTACGCTTTTTTGAAGTTGCAGATGCTGATTATTAATAGAGACTGTCAGAAAGAGCGCGATCGCATTGCTGCCGATCTGGATCGGCTAGAAAAGGAAGAACTAGAACGACTTACACAACAGCGAGAATTACAACGGGAGAAACAAGCACGACGCGGTTGGCAATGGCTAGCTTTTCTACTCGGTGCGATCGCTAGCTGTCTAATTTGTATGAAAGAGCTTGAAACTCAAGCACAGTAATAAGTTCCGTATGTTGATCGACTAAATATGTAGAAATAAATACACGCCAAATCTTAAATCTTAATAGTGCCGTCCTGCCCAGCACTAGCAAGTGTTTTGCTATCGGGATTGAAAAGCAACAGACCAAACTTGTAACTTGTGCGCCGTAAAAGTTGTGATTTCTTTACCAGTAGTGACATTCCATAATTTAACATCGCAATGGAAAATGGTATGCTTCCATAATTTTGGATGTAGACGATAATTTGCTAAAAAATAACCGCAAAACTGACTCCGTAGGCATCACCCGCCTTATATGCTGCCACGGAACCTCATAAGGTCAGTGGCGGGATATAAGGCGTAATAGTTAAGAAGTGCTACCCCAAATCAAAAGCGAACAAATTTTACCCGCGAGTTAAATTGAGCAGTTCTTTAGGAGAAGCAAGCAAATCAATCGCTACAAAGTAAATTTGGCCTTGGGGGTCGAGTAAAAATCGCCAAGCAATATTCATTCCCACATTACCTCCAAACCAAGGAGTTTCGACCGTACCAGTAATTTTGTGCTGTGTATAACCATCTTCTATGCTTTCCGAGATGCCTTTTGTTGGCTTCATTACCAATCCTTGTCCTTCATCCCGCAAATATGCACTGATAGCTGGCCGACCGACAATCGGTTTCTGAAATGGTGGTTGCAACGCACCGTTGCTAGCAAATAAAGCAACAGCAGCTTCAACATTATCTGCATTCATGGCTTCAATGTATTTTACTACTGTTGGTTCTGTTACGCCTTCAATAGTGAATTGGGGACTTTGAGATGTGCGTGGAAATGTAAAGTTAATGACTTCTGCCTCTTTCTCTTTTTTGGAAGCCAAAGCCGGATCGAACCCCATATCTACTACAGTATTACGTAGTACAGTAATTTGTTGACCTGGGTCGAGTTTCTGGACTGCCTCTAATACTGCTTTAACTTGAGCTGACATTTGATAGTCAGCCGGCATGGGAGCAACAATACCTTCTTTCATCCACTCTCCCAATTGCCACCAAAATCCCAGTTTAGCGTTGACACCAAAATATGCATACGAACGGCTGATAGAAGTCTCAGCGTTAGTAGCCAGATCCCTCATTAATTGAGTTTGTTCTTCATGAGACATCTGCTTAATTTGGTTGAATATACCTTCCATTAGTTGGAGGTTTGCTTTTCCTGGAGCAGCAGGAGTAATTGTGCTACCAAGCTCAGTGTAGGCGTACCAGAGAAATGCGAGTTGGTCATCAATATTAAGTTGAGCAAATTTGGCTGTAGTGGCTGGAACAGCATCAGCAACCTGAGTATTAGAGAAAATGCTGCGAGCAGACTCGATAGTATAACTCATGGTTGTCACCTCAGATTTACCTGATAATTGTTGACTTTTGGTTCTTTTTTGGAACTTATGGGATAAATCTAGGATCTTTTAAAAAGATCACACAACCAATCCTAGATATCTAAATCCCAAAGCTTAAACTCTCTGGTATCGTAGCTTATAAAGCTTAACAAAAGACTAAGATTTATCTGATGGATATCATTTAAAAAAATCATCTCAATTATGTTTTAATCTAGACTTATTCTTTAATCAAAGTAAAAATTTTGGTTTCTATTTTTACTAAAAAAATACATAAAAAGTAAATAGCATCTATCTAAATAAATAAATAACTAACTAAAAACTCTATCTGCAAAGGGATAGAGTTTTGTCAGTGGTTAATGGTTTAACCTCGTCCATCTTGAAACCTAGAGTTTTGTCAAAATTCTCAACCGCAGCAAGGTAGTGTCAGATTTGATAAGCTTCAGTCATCATCAATATCAGTTACTCTAATGTTAGTATTCTTAATACTTTGTAATATCTTGTTAAGATTAGGCTACTTAGCAATCTAATTCAGATTGCAAGGAAAGTTACTCCTAATGCTCAAGCAAGGTATTTCACTGGCAGAAGCCGCAAAACGTTTAGGTGTAAGTCAGAGCGATTTGTATGTGGCTGTGCAGAAAGGACAAATCCCAACTTTTAGAAGAGATAGAAGAACTGTTGTTCCTCCAGGAGCTTTATAAAGATTACCAAATTAGGCGAAGTTTCATTTCTGATTACAAGCTTTAAATGTTTTAAACCCCGCTAAATCATAGTTTTCAATGATTTTGAAGCGATTGTATTATAAGTCTGTTGGCTCACAATCGCTTCTATCTAATATTTGTTAATTGCATTTGAATACCAGCAATTCTAAAGCCTATCATTCATTTCTCCTGGCATACTTGAAGGCGATGGGTCATCAACTCCCATAAGGTTTTCCTTCAAGTGACCGCATTAAAAATCTAACTTTCACAGTGCCAATCTTCTCGGTTTAGGCGATATACAAAGCACTCATCATCACCGAAACAGCGATGCTCGATGAATTTGAAGCCAAGGCGTTCATAAAAGCGATGAACACGGGTATTGCTGGCTAGTGGATCAACAAGTATCGCTGTCACAAGCGGAGCAGCAAAGCATCTAGCAAGTGCAAGCCGCATCATTTGTGTTCCATAACCTTTACCCAAATCAGTCTCTTCCCCAATCCAGATATCAATCGCGCGAAGATTCGCCCCAACATCACCCCAGTAATGGCTATCTTCATGTGCTGGATTAATAATTTGGATAAATCCGAGAGGACGACCATCGATTTCAGCAATCAATTGTTCTCTCCAATCGGGAGAATGAGCAAGTTCTACCTCCCAGCCCCAGTCATCATTAGGATCTGAAGCAATCACATGAGGCTGCTCATCCCAATATTGCAACACATTCAAATCGGCTAAGGTGGCGGGGCGTAGGTTAATCACAACTTCCTTGGACATCGAACTTGTCTGAGCTTAGATCATCGTACAGCGTTGATCAGCTTGGCGATCGCTTACAAATTTCTGCCAAAAGATAGATATTAGCTGCTTGACCTTCAATCAGTTTAATTTGACAATACCTGTGTTTGAACTTACAGAAAAACCTTTATCTTTGGAAAAATCCATGAGTAAAGTTTATTTAATCACCGGAACGTCAACCGGATTCGGTCGCTCTCTAGCAGAAGCGGTTTTAGAGCGTGGTGATAAGGTTGTTTTGACGGCACGAAAACCTGAACAAGTGGCTCAATTGGCACAAGCACACTCTGACAATGCAATCGCCGTCCGCCTGGATGTAACCAAAGCCCAAGATAGACTTGCGGCTGTTCAAGCCGCCATTGAACAGTTTGGGCGCATTGATGTTTTAGTCAACAATGCGGGGCAAGGTTCTCTTGGAGCTGTGGAAGGATTTTCATCCGAACAGATCCGAAAACAGTTTGAAGTTAACTGCTTTGGTGTCATCGAAATGACTCGCTCAGTCTTACCAGTAATGCGTAGCCAAAAATCTGGTCATATTGTCAACATTACTTCTATCGGCGGTTTGGCTGCGATTGGCGGATTTGCTCTCTACTGTGCGACGAAATTTGCTGTGGAAGGTTTTTCTGAAGGTTTGCGTGATGAGGTTAAACCACTAGGTATTAATGTAACAATTGTCGAGCCTGGCGCATTTCGCACCAACTTTGCTGGAGATGCAAATATGCAGCCGTCAAACGAAATTGATGATTACAAAGCAGTAATTGAGCCGATTCAAAAATACCTTTACGGTAATAACGGAAAACAACCAGGCGATCCAAAAAAGGCAGCACTAGCAATGATTCAAGCTATTGAATCTCAGAATCCACCATTGAGATTGATGCTCGGAGCGGACGCTTACGGGCTGTGGGAACAAAAGCGGACAGCTGAACGGCAGGAATTTGAACAATGGAAGGAAATTGGAATTGATACTGCTTACGAGGACGCAGTAGTTGCACCAATTGGTGGGTAAAGCTTTCAAAGGCTTTCAGACATTGGCTTCTCTCAAATTAACATAACAGGGTTTCATAATTTAAGAAAACCGATAGTTATCTCTCACAACCAATCCCATCTTTATCCCGATCAAACCCATGCGGATCTGGTTGATTCACCCTAAATCTGCGGTAAGGAATATCACAGCAATCTAAATCTGGCAAATTCGGTGGAATGCAAAAATCCGGGTAGGAAGGATCGCACTCTTGCACTTGATTCTCTTGGGTGCTTTTTTGTCCCCGTCTAAAATCCCAAGGCATCACCGGCTGCAATTGATTCCAAAAGCCCAACTTTTGTACTTGGGCATCAGCTTCAGCCTGGAGATATTGGTCTTTAGCGCTGTTGCATCCTTGGAGATACTGCCTGTAGACAACAGCCTGACCTTCCTGCACCATCTATGATACGGTAATACTTCGGGTTGCCTTGAAACAGCCAGTAGGTTATTGTTTAGGAGTTATGTAAAAATAACTTGAACAATTAAGTGATTACTTTGGGTTTGATAATATAGTTCCACTCACCATGAAAGGAATTTCGTTCGATTGCGATAGTATCAAGCTCTTGGTCTGTAACCTTGATTCCTGTTTTGTAGAGATTTGGATCTAATCTAGCCTCAACTTCTAATCCTTGTGTGGTGGTAGTATTGCGAATTAGATTAATCACAACTTGCATGCTGGTCAATGGTCTGCCTCTCCAGTTTTGGGTAATGTGACAAAACAAGCGATGCTCAATCTTATTCCATTTACTTGTGCCTGGAGGAAAATGGCACACATGAATATTTTTACCAGTCTGGGTTGCTAATTCTTGGAGCTTCAGTTTCCACAATCGTGAGCGATAACTATTGCTACCACCGCAATCAGCCGTAATCATTATATGCTGGCTTGTTGGATAAACTTGTTTTCCCATTGAGTACCACCAATGACGAATAGACTCGACTGCAAACTCCGCAGTATCGTGGTCAATGCCAACATTTACCCATCCTTGATTTGAGGTTAAGTCATAAATTCCGTAGGGAATTGCCTTGCCCAATTTGGGGTCAACAAAATCATGCATCTTCACCTCAATTGGCTGTTCCTTCTCACACCACTCGCTTCCAGAATTTTTAAAATCTCCTATTAATTCTTTTTTTTTGGTATCAACTGAAATTACGGGTTCGTTCTGGGATTGAAAGTGCTTGACTTGCTTGGAAATATGTAAAAACTGGTCGTCCCTATCTGGATGAGATGAGCCATCACGAGTTTTACGATTTGATTGTAAGCTGTAGCCAAGCGATTCCAGTAAGTTGTAAACACTTTTAGGACTAGTCCTATGTCCGCCAATGTTTAATGCCGCAGCTAGTTTCACTACACTTTTAGAAGTCCATTTTAGAGGCGATTCTGGATCTCCCAGCGTTACTGGTTCAATCAGCGATTCTAAATCTGATAGCAGCATCGCGTCTTTTTCTTCCAGTAGTTTACGCCCAGCACCTGACGAACGAATTCGATTACTATCGCCATTCGAGGTTTCTTCCTCCGAAGCGTCTAACAATAACCTTATCCCAGCATGGATTGTAGTCCGGGATAGTCCAGTTGCGATGCCTACGGCGGGCTACGCCTACGCAACCTGACTCACACCCCCCCAACCCAAGCTTTGGGCTTCAATTGCTGCCCAGATACGCCGTGTTTTCTCGTTCAAATAAGGCGATAACGAATCGTACTTGTCTTGAATATTTTTGACTTCCTGGCTATTAGACATTTAACGCTGTAATTTGATTACATTATGATTGTCTAGCTATTTAGTAAATTGTTCAATTTATTTTTACATGATGCCTTATATACTAATAAGACAGCCAGGGAGTCTCAGTAGATTTACGATAGTAGTTCTGCTTAAGCAAATATAAAAATTTTAACCAAATACTTGCTGTGTCCTTATTCAGAGATGGTTTTAGCGTAATTTTTTGTTGACCTTCTCGGATTCCATCTGGTAAGCGGCTTTGAAGTGCAGTATTTAAATCTGATTCCAGAGAGTTCAGGTCTGAATATTTTTCTAAGGAGTGAACCGTCTTGAGAGCCTGCGTTCAATGGTGATCGCCCCTATTATAATGAGTCCCTTGTTACCGTTTTATAATGAAAGGATGCAAAAGCTTACCATCACCCGACCTGACGATTGGCATCTGCATCTGCGCGACGGTGCAGCACTGAAAGCGGTTCTGCCCTACACGGTGCGTCAGTTTGCCCGCGCGATCATCATGCCGAACTTAAAGCCCCCTATCCGCTCGGTGGCAGATGCGGCAGCCTATCGGGATCGCATCCTCGCCGCCATTCCAGAGGGGCAACAGTTTGAGCCATTGATGACGCTCTACCTCACCGACAACACCAGCCCCGACGACATTCTCCGGGCGAAAGAATCCCAGTTTATCAAAGCGGTCAAGTACTACCCAGCCGGTGCAACGACCAACTCAGACTCCGGTGTGACGGATATTCGGAAGAGCGATCGCGTCTTTGAAGCAATGCAGCAGGTGGACATGCCGTTATTACTGCACGGGGAAGTGACTGATAACGATGTTGATACGTTTGATCGTGAGAAGGTGTTTATCGAGCGACATTTAATCCCCCTCAAGCAGCGATTTCCCCACCTGCGGGTGGTGCTTGAGCATATTACCACCTCCGATGCGGTGCAGTATGTCCTGTCTGCCAACACCATCGCGGCCACAATTACGCCACAACATTTGTTGTTTAACCGTAATGCCCTGTTCAAAGGCGGCCTTCGCCCCCATTTTTATTGCCTGCCCATTTTGAAACGGGAGGAGCATCGTCAGGCTTTGTTGCAAGCGGCAACATCGCTTAATCCGAAGTTTTTTCTAGGTACCGATAGCGCTCCCCATACCCGCACCAGCAAAGAAAGTTCCTGTGGCTGCGCGGGATGTTTTTCGGCTATGCACGCCCTTGAGTTGTATGCCGAAGCATTTGAAAGCGTGAAAGCCCTGGATAAACTGGAGGCGTTCGCTAGCTTCTATGGCCCAGATTTTTATCAACTGCCGCGTAATACCGAGCGAATTACCTTGTCCAAAACAACTTGGCGCGTTCCTGATGAAGTTCCATTTATGGAATCTGGGCTTGTACCTTTGGGAGCGGGGCAGGAAATGACATGGCAACTGGTGTAAACTACCCAAATCAACACTCAGTCACATCCAATTAAAACTTATGACTAGAGCGATAAATCGACAGTTTCGGTTGGCTGCTCGTCCAATTGGTGACATTAAAGAAAGCGATTTTGAGTACCGAGAAGAGCTAATTCCCAGCCCCAAAGATGATGAAGTGCTGGTACGTACTATATATCTGTCACTAGATCCTACCAATCGGATCTGGATGAGCGATATCGACCAGTATATGCCTCCTGTTGAAATTGGGGAAGTTATGCGTGGCGGTATTATAGGTGTCGTTGAAGAGTCCAAAAATCCCAATTTTAAAAAGGGAGATTTGGTTTCTGGGATGCTCGGTTGGCAAGATTACGCCATCGCCCTTGGAAACAGCGGCTTTTCAATCACGCGATTACCTGATCCTCTACCTTGTCCGCTCAACGCATTTACCGGGCCACTGGGAGCTACTGGTTTTACAGCTTATTTTGGGTTATTAGACATAGGACAGCCAAAAGCTGGAGAAACTGTGGTCGTTTCAGCCGCATCTGGGGCAGTTGGTTCCATTGTTGGACAAATTGCCAAGATTAAAGGTTGTCGGGTCGTTGGTATCACTGGCAGTGATGAAAAGTGCCGTTGGCTTACAGAAGAACTTGGTTTTGATGCAGCAATTAACTATAAAACTGGGGATTTAGAAAAAGCATTAGCTCAAGCTTGTCCCAATGGAATCGATGTGTATTTTGACAATGTTAGCGGAACAATCCTTGATGCCGTACTAACCAAAATTAATCTGCACGCCCGCCTGCCTTTATGCGGTTTAATCTCAACTTATAATGCTTCAAAGCCTATTCCTGGCCCATATAATTACAGCCAAATTCTCATGAAACGCGCTCTCGTTCAGGGATTTATTATCTTGGATTATCTTCCCCGATTTCATGAAGCGATCGCGGAGATTGGAAAGTGGCTAAACCAGGGGAAAATTAAATATGCTCTTGAGATTGTCGAAGGCTTGGAAAATGCACCCAAGGCGATCCTAAAACTTTTCGACGGCAACAAAAAGGGAAAACTGATTATTAAAGTTTCTGATGAACCTGTATGAAAAATTTAGCAACTTTTGGGTAGATAGCGTTGACCCTGCCCACCAATCTGCTTGTTGAGTGAAACTTTATCCCCTGCCATCTGTCCAGCAATAAATCCATCTTGTGAACTACAAGACAACCTTTGATTTCGGCTTTTTAGATGCAACTTTTCAGAATATGCTTTCAACTCAGCATCCAGTTTTTCGTAGAGCGATCGCATAACAATGGCTGAAATTGCTGCTGAATTTTCGGAAGCTGCTACACCCTCACTTTTTTGTTTCTCGATACCCTCCAAAATTCTTGCATAAAGCCGATGTGCAGCACCTAATTTGAAAGCATTCTTAAAAGTGCGATCGCCATCCACTTGTTTCGCTAGTCGGTCAATTGTTTGCACTAAATGTTCAAACTGTATTCGCGTTGATTCATTATTAACAGGTCGTCCAAAAATTATCTGCTTGATTCGGTTTTTTTGTTTAACCCGATAAGCAAAAGAATAGTTAGCTTTGCAAACTGCATTCAGCAATATCCCTTTCCAAGAGCTTTGCCTTTGGGATTCGTTGAGAATTTGTTCTTCTATCTCTTGAGGTGTAGAATCTACTAAGTCTGCCATTGACAAATTATGGCGAGTTAGCATCTCTTGAGCTTTAGAGAAAGCTGCGAATGCCTCTGATTCATTAGGTGATTGAGAAAGGGAAAATAACTTTTTAATTTTATCAGCAACCTTCTCAATGTCTGGGGGATAATATGTAGATTTATTTTGCATGGCGTAATTTAAAATAATCAATCTCAGTCTACTTGTTATGATGACAGTATGCTGCCGAAAAAGGAGATGTGCAATTTATTTTGCATGACTACTTACAATCAATGGTCTTTTACCGAATGCGTAATCATTTTGGTCAAGCTAATTTGTATTTTGTAATTGATTCTGCTGCTCCCCTGTTAATTCACGTGGGACGCATGGGTGCAATGATTACATTGGCAGGTACGATGTAGATTCAGGTAAAATATAAGTAATCAATCTAAAATTTTATCTCTGACATTTTTGCTAAACTGACTTACCAAACCTTTCAACAAAGTAAAAGTTTCTTTGGTCTAACTCACAGAATGCTAAGTAAACAATTAAAAGATTTATTACTTCCAATACTTAGCCAGAGGACTCAATCTGTACCAAATGAGGTGTTATTTGATGTAGCTTGTGGAATTGGGCGTCTCAGATAATTACATTTTTACCAAAAATTATTTTTTTCTTAATTAAATGTTAACCTCAAAAAATTAAAAAATAGACTATAAACTTCTAGTATATAGAATGTATTTACGTAATTTACTCATTTAGCTCATTTAATTAAATGGGCAATTAAGTATGATTGAGTAAGTCATAATAATTTTAATTAAAGACATAGATATGTCAATAAAATGGCAAGTACAGTGGCTATTCAGATTAATAATCTTTCTAAAAGTTTCAAAGGTAAGATAGCATTAAAAAGTGTAAATTTTACAATTAGAAAAGGGGAAATGGTTGCACTAATAGGTGCATCAGGTTCAGGTAAATCCACACTTTTGCGGCATATTAATGGCTTGCATCTTGGAGATGCAGGAACAGTTTATATTTTTGGCACTGTTTTACAAAGCAAAGGGAAATTACACTCTAAAATTAGGTTGTTACAAAGTCAGATAGGCTGTATCTTCCAACAATTTAATTTAGTTAATCGGCTAACAGTTATTGAAAATGTTCTTGTTGGTAACTTAGCAAGATTGTCTATTTTACGTTCAATATTACATTTATTTACCAAAGAAGAAAAAATACAAGCTCTTGCGGCCCTAGAGCGAGTAGGAATTCTTGAACACACTTACAAACGGGCGTCTATGCTTTCTGGGGGGCAACAGCAACGGGTGGCGATCGCACGTTGTTTGGTGCAGGGGGCAAAAATCTTTCTTGCTGATGAACCTATTGCGTCCCTAGATCCCGAATCGGCGCGTAAAGTCATGGAGTTAATTGTCCAGTTGAATCGCCAAAGCGGAATTACTGTAGTGGCTTCTTTACATCAGATTCAAATGGTGCGTAGTTACTTTGATCGAGCGATCGCACTCAGAGATGGCGCCGTCATGTTTGATGGTGCAACTATCGAACTAGATGACAACAAACTTAATGAAATTTACGGTGCAGCAGCAGAAGAACTAGTAATGCGAGGACATGGTGAACTACTCGTATAATTTCCACCAATTTAAATATCACTGATACTAGGCACACCCCAAGGGCGTTAATAGTGATAGCTGGTACAGATAGTTGTAACAAGCAATGATGTTTCTACTTGAACCCCAAAACTAAACTTATGGATAGAAGGTTATTTATTCAGCAGGCTTCTTTGTTTACTATAACTTTGGCAAGTGCCAAGATGCTTTCAGCTTGTAATTCCAATGCTGATAATAGCAACGCAGCGATTAAAGAAATTAACTTTGGTGTTCTGTCTACAGAATCTCAATCTAATCAAAAACCACTTTGGGAACCCTTCGCTGCTGCTATGTCTCAGGAAATTGGGATTCCCATTAAACCTTTCTACGTTACACAGTATGCAGCAGTGGTAGAAGCCATGCGCTTTGGTAAAGTTCAGGCAGCTTGGTTAGGTGGTAAATCTTATATTACAGCAGCAAAAATTGCTAATGCAGAAGCTTTTGCTCAGGTTGTGAGTGCAGATGGTGCTAGAGGCTACTATTCACATTTGATTACTAACGCAAATAATCCTATCAAGGCTGAAGCTATAGCAATAGGTGGCGATCAATATGTGATTAAAAATGCAGCCAATCTTACCTTTGCTTTTAATGATCCTAATTCTACCTCTGGGTTTTTAGTTCCCAGTTACTATATTTTTACCAAAAATAATGTTGACCCCAAGAAAGCTTTTAAACGCTTGATTTTCGCTGGTAATCATGAAGCTTGCGCTCTGGCTATAGCTAATAACCAGGTAGATATAGCGACCATCAGTAATGAAGCATTAAGTCGTTTAGAAAGAACTAATCCTACAGCTAGACAGAAAATTGAAATTATTTGGCAATCACCTCTAATTCCTGGTGATCCAATAGTTTATCGTCAGGACTTACCAGCAGATATTAAAAAGAAGTTGCAAGACTTTTTCTATAACTACAAGGATGCTTCAGTTTTAACACCATTTGAAGTTGCTGGTTTTGTGCAGGCTGAAGATAAAAATTGGCATACAATTCGAGAACTAGAAATTGCCAAACAAATTCAAGAGACTCAATCTCAAGAAAATATAAGTGAGCAAGAAAAACAGCAGAAAATAGCAGATCTCAATCAGCAACTCCAAGAAATTCAATAAAATTAAATTAAATTTAAGCTCATGAATCAAGCGAAAATAGTATTGCAGGTCTAAAAAGTGCGGTCACAAAATCAGTTAATTACTAACTCATCTCCTGGCGTAGTAGCAATGTTAGAAAAAGAAGCAAAACTTGTGAGTACCAAAAGAATTTTGTTTTTTTTCGTGATTGCTACTGTATTGATTTTTACCTATTATCAAAGTGAGTTAGATTTCCCTGTACTTATGCAACAGGGAGACAACATGGGGGAATATATGCGTTCATACTTTCCGCCAGACTTTAGCGATTGGAATTATTATTTCTCAGAAACACTGATTACTATATCGATGGGAATTTGGGGGACTTTAATGGCTGCGATCGCAGCTGTTCCTCTGTCTATTTTAGCATCCAATAATATGTGTCCAGTATGGATTGTACAACCCACACGTCGCCTTTTAGATGCTATGCGTGCTATTAACGAAATCGTCTTTGCACTGGTATTTGTCGTTGCTGTGGGTTTGGGGCCATTTGCTGGAGTTTTGTCCTTATTTGTGAATACTACAGGTGTTCTGGGTAAGCTCTTTTCAGAAGCTGTAGAATCAATTGAACCAGGACCTGTAGAAGGAATTAGAGCCACTGGTGCTAACCAAATTCAAGAAGTTATTTATGGTGTTATTCCTCAAGTTATGCCTTTGTGGACTTCTTTTACTCTCTACAGATTTGAGTCAAATGTGCGTTCTGCTTCTGTATTAGGAATTGTCGGGGCTGGTGGTATTGGCGTTTCACTCTATCAGAGTTTTGGTTCATTTGAATACCAAAAAGTCTGTGCGATTCTGATTATTTTGGTGGCTGCTACTGGTACGATTGATTTACTTTCTGCCAAGGTAAGACAGTGGCTAGTCTAACTAATGCCCACTTTCAAGTCATTTTCAAAAAATAACTCCATGCGATCGCCTCGTAGTCGAGTTACCCCATATTCAATGACCTTACCTGTTTCATCGACGTTCACCGACTCCGCTAATAAGATGGGTTGATTGAGGGGTAGTTGTAGCCACTTAGCATCATGAGGCTGGACTAAACGAGCAGAAACACAAGTACTGCGGCGTATATGGTCACATTGATACACCTGCTGTAAAAACTGAGATATTGATTGCTGTTCTTGCAAAATCTTAATATTTCTCGGCTCCAAAAAATCTGGGAATCGCTTGAGGGGAAAGTAACCAGTACCCACACTAATAGGTTCTTCATCTGCTAGGCCTAAACGTTCAATTAACGCTACCGGCTCACCATAAGAAATTTTTAGTCCTTTGGCGATCGCATTGTCCGCAGGTACTTCTAAAACACGTAGCAGTTGAAACCTCGCTTGCCATCCCTGTGCTTTCAGCGTTTGATTGTAACGTACTCGCTTACCAATAGCATAGCGGATGGTTTTGGCCGCGACAAACGTCCCCCTTCCCCGGTCAACTCGTAACAATCCTTCATTTTTTAGGAGGGCGATCGCTTGTCTGAGGGTATGGCGATTCACTGAAAACTGTTCTGCTAACTTGGTTTCCGTTGGTAGTTGTTCTCCAATCTGATAAACCCCCTGATGAATATGTTGTCGCAGTTGGTCAGCAATCTGCACATAAATTGGTATTACTTCTTTCATGTATTAATTATCAATATGAGATTGTCAACTTGTCAGAATTGCGTTAATCTACTTTCATCTAGATGTCTAGACAAGTTAAGAATAGTTTAAAACAAAATACCCCAAATCAACATTATGCCTACTGTGACGCAGCGACAAGCATGGATGGCAACATTAGCTAAAGCCGAGTTAGAGCTATTAGAAAAACTGGTAAACGAAATCAGTAGTTTGCCCAAATATAACTTTTTACGCTGCCCAGAGATTGGTTTAGCAATGGTGCGGGGACGTGCTGGAGGTACTGGACAAGCATTTAACTTGGGAGAAATGACTATGACTCGCTGTGTTGTGCAGTTAGAGAGCCAAGGATATGAAGCCGTCACTGGATTTGGTTATGTAGCCGGGCGATCGCACCGCCACGCAGAACTAGTTGCTGTTTGTGATGCGTTACTCCAAACCCCAAACTGGCACGAGCAGATTCAGGCTGAGATAATTCAGCCCTTGCAAATAGAAAGCCAAAAGCAACAAGAACTCAAGCAGCGTCAAGCAGCTGCCACTGAGGTCAATTTCTTCACGATGGTGAGGGGTGAAGGGTAAATCAAGTCAAAATTCAAAATTCAAAATTCAAAAATTGGATTATTGATAAATGTTAAACATAGTTACTCATTTACCTGGTTTTCGAGATCCGATTCATGATGCCCAACGGACGTTTCGGGCGTTACTTGATGTCAATGCTCGACCAGGAACAACTGACCAGATAACGGCTGATATGAGTGTACCTTTGGGTTTAACACCTGCTTGTGGGGCTGCTTGTCTGACATTGCTGGATTTGGATGTTGTGGTATGGCTACAGCCGAGTTTTGCAGAGCAAGTTAGGGCTTGGTTGTTGTTTCATACTGGGTGTCGCTTTACGCAGTACCCAGAAGAAGCCGACTTTGCCTTAATTCAAGATGTAGCAGCGCTACCAGAATTATCTATTTTTAACTGGGGGACAGCAGAAAAACCAGAAGCTTCAACAACGCTATTAGTACAGGTAGAAAGTTTTGAAATGGGGCAAACTGTGATGTTGACAGGGCCAGGAATCTCAGACAAATGTGTGATTACCCCCATACTTCCCCGTCATTTTTGGGATTTTTGGGTGCAGAATCATCAAGCCTATCCACAAGGCGTAGATGTATTTTTATTTACAGAAAATGCAGTAATGGGGCTACCGCGCACAGCAAAAGCAGAAAAATATCAATAATAGAAAGCTGAAAACTTAGTTCCAACCTAAATATATTCATTACAAATTACGAACTATGCCATACGTTGCAGTTAAAGGCGGTGAACAAGCAATTCAAAATGCAGAAGCACTTCTGCAAAGCAGACGCAGAGGCGATCCGGCAATTCCCGAATTGTCACTAGACCAAATTGAACAACAGCTGACCCTAGCAGTAGAAAGAGTGATGTGTGAAGGCAGCTTATATGACCGGGAGTTAGCAGCCCTGGCTATTAAACAATCTTGGGGTGATTTAGTAGAAGCAATTTTTTTGTTAAGAGCCTATCGTACAACACTGCCCCGTTTTTACTACAGCCAGCCATTAGATACCAGCAAAATGCAGATTCAGCGACGCATTTCTGCCATTTTTAAAGATGTACCAGGAGGACAAAGGTTAGGAACTACCTTCGATTACATCCACCGCCTACTAGACTTTAAGTTGATAGCAGAAGGACAAGTTCCCACAGCACCAGAAGCAGAAGCAATTACAGAACCAGTTCCGCGTGTAATTGACACTTTAGATCAAGAAGGGTTGATACAAGCCGAGGGGGAGCAGGGGGTAGGGAGGCAAGAGCTTCAACCTTTTGATCTCACTCGCCAACCGTTGACCTTTCCGGCTGGACGGGATGCGAGGCTGCAAAATTTAGCGCGTGCAGATGAGGGTTTTTTGCTATCGCTGGCATATTCTACACAACGAGGTTACGGCAGAAACCATCCTTTTGCGGGAGAGATTCGCATGGGTGAAGTAGAGGTGGTCATTTGTCCTGAAGAATTGGGATTTGAAGTAGCGATCGCAGATATTACTGTTACCGAAGTGCAAATGGTCAATCAGTTTCAAGGTAGTAAAGACTTACCTGCTCAGTTTACCCGTGGCTATGGACTCACCTTTGGTTACAACGAACGTAAAGCTATGTCGATGGCGCTAGTAGATAGGGCAATGCGAGCGGAGGAATTAGGGGAAACAGTTCAAGGCCCAGCCCAAAATGTCGAGTTTGTACTTTCCCACTCCGACAATGTTGAAGCACAAGGTTTTGTCCAACATCTCAAACTTCCGCACTACATCGATTTTCAAGCGGAGTTAAATTTAGTCCGCAAAATTCGACAGCAGCAGCTAAATAATCAATCACCAGAGTTAACTGTTGCTGGGGAAGAATCTCAGTCTTTAGAAAGTAGTGATTTGATTTTGGAAGAAGCGAAATGATTACAGGAATTAACCACATTACCTTGTCTGTCTCCGACTTGGAGAAATCTTTTAACTTTTATACCGAAATTCTAGGTTGTCAAGCGATCGCCAAATGGCAAAGAGGTGCTTATTTACTAGCAGGTGACTTGTGGTTGTGCCTATCTTTAGATCCAAACAAACGCACAAATCCCGTAAACGAATACACTCACATAGCTTTTAGTATTCCTGAAAATAGGTTTAAAGAATATAGCGATCGCCTCAAAGCTTTAGGGGTTCAACAGTGGCAGCAAAATACAAGTGAAGGCGATTCAATTTATATTTTTGACCCCAATTACTACAAACTGGAACTGCATGTAGGGGATTTAACTTCTAGAATTGCGGCTATTAAAAAAGCACCTTATGAAGGTATGAAAATTTTTAGTGAGGTCAGTCAGTGACAACAACACCAAGTATGCAAATATTATCAAAACTAACCAATACAAAAACTGCTATCCAAGGAGTCAATGTATTAACTCCCGATGGTTGGCTAAAAGATGCCACAGTTTTAATTGAAGATGGGCAATTTACGAAGATTGATCAAGCAATTACTCCTAATGGATTTCATCTGGTCAATGCTCAAGGACTCCAGATGTTGCCAGGAATTATTGACTTACATGGTGATGCCTTTGAAAGGATGATTTGCCCTCGTCCAGGAGTCAACTTTCCTTTATCAATAGCGATCACAGATAATGACCGTAACCTCTTAGCGTCTGGTATCACAACCTTTTACTGCTCAATCACCGACTCTTACGAACCAGGTTTACGCAGCCGAGATTCTGCCCGTGACTTAATTAACTTCATCTCAGGGACAGGCAAACAATTTTTAAATTGCAACCATCGTATTCATATTAGACATGAAGAAGCAAATATAGCAGGACATCAAGAGTTGTGTGATTGGCTGGAATCTGGTCACGTGCATATTTTGTCCATCAACGACCACCTACCACCTCCAGGAAATCAAAAGAGATTGAACCGCTATCTCAATAGTGTGAAGCAAAGATCATCCATGTCTATGCCAGAAATCGAAGAATTAATCACCCAAGTCACAGCACAAAAACATAAAGGAGACGCGCAAATAGAACAACTGGTGGATTTAGCCCACACCTACAATATTCCCCTCGCTTCCCACGATGATGACACCCCAGAAAAGGTGGCACTAAGTCAAAAACGTCAAGTAGCGATCGCAGAATTTCCTGCTACTGTACCCTTAGCGGCTCAGTCTCGTGAATATGGTGCAGCCGTCCTCATGGGTGCGCCTAACTTAGTGCGTGGCGGCTCTCACCTGGGCTTGATGAGTGTAGCTGAGGCAGTTAAACATAACGTCCTTGATTGTCTTTGTTCAGATTATCATTATCCTTCCTTGTTTTACGCGCCCTTTAAGTTACAAGAGTTAGGCTTAATGTCTTTTGAACAAGCATGGTCATTAGTTTCCAGCCAACCAGCAGAGGCGGCGGGAATTAGCGATCGCAAAGGTAAAATCGCACCTGGTTTAGATGCTGATTTCCTGTTGATATCTCCTGATAATTATTTACCATCTGCTATCGCTGTAGGCATAGCATCTGTTTATGTCGCAGGACAAGAAGTTACCCGATATCAAATAAAATCATGAATATAGCTCCCCATCCTCCATCCCCAGAAGCAAGTTTTAACTTCGCATACCTAGACGAGCAAACAAAACGATCTATTCGGCGCGCCTTGCTGAAAGCCGTTGCTATTCCCGGACATCAAATTCCTTTTTCTTCAAGAGAAATGCCCATGTCATACGGCTGGGGAACTGGAGGAATGCAAGTCACAGCCGCCGTAATTGGTCAAACCGATATCCTCAAAGTCATCGATCAAGGCGCAGACGACACAACCAACGCAGTCAACATTCGCCGCTTTTTCCAAAAAGTTTGCGGTGTAGAAACAACAGAACGAACAGAAAAAGCCACCCTGATTCAGACACGCCATCGCATCCCCGAAACACCACTACGGGAAGGACAGATTATGGTTTACCAAGTCCCAATTCCCGAACCTTTGCGCTGGCTCGAACCCTCATCTGTAGAAACAGGCAAAATGCACGCCCTAGAAGAATACGGGCCCATGTACGTCAAACTGTATGAAGACATCACCAAACACGGACACATTGCCACATCCTACGACTACCCGGTAATGGTACATGACCGTTATTTGATGAGTCCTAGTCCCATACCACGTTTCGATAATCCCAAAATGCAGATGAATCCTGCACTCCAGTTATTTGGTGCTGGACGAGAAAAGCGCATCTATGCAATACCGCCTTACACCAAAGTCAAAAGCCTGGATTTTGAAGACCATCCCTTCACTGTAGAACGATGGGATAAAGCCTGTGAACTATGTGGTTCTACCGAAAGTTATCTAGATGAAGTTGTAATTGACGACCAAGGGGGCAGGATATGGATTTGTTCAGATACAGACTATTGCCATTGCCGGAGTCAGGGGAGCAGGGGGCAGAGAGCAGGGGGAGAATAATTACAAATTACGTTCGCGCAGCGTTTCCGATAGCGCAGCGTAGCGTTAGCCATAGGAAATATTACAAATTACCATGCAGCCTATTTTACAGATACAACAACTTAGTAAGTCTTATGGTGCCATTCAGGCGTGCGATCGCATTTCCTTTGACCTATATCCTGGGCAAGTTCTGGGTATTGTCGGGGAATCAGGGTCAGGAAAGTCTACCTTATTGAAAGCGATCGCTCATAATACTGCCATCGACCACGGTAATATTATTTACAAAAATCGCCAAGACAAATATTTAGAAATCACCAAAATTCCTGAACATCAACAACGTTGCTTGATGCGAACCGAGTGGGGCTTTGTGCAACAAAATCCCCGTGACGGCTTACGAATGCAAGTCAGCGCGGGGGCGAACATAGGTGAAAGATTACTAGATATAGGAGTACGAAACTATGGACAGATTCGCCAAGAGGCAGCTTACTGGTTACAACAAGTAGAAATTGATCCGACACGAATAGATGACCTGCCAACTACTTTCTCTGGAGGGATGCAGCAAAGGCTACAGCTGGCCCGTGTATTAGTCACCCAACCCCAATTGATCTTAATGGACGAACCCACAGGCGGACTAGACGTATCAGTCCAAGCACGTCTATTAGACCTATTGCGATCGCTAGTTAGAAACTTCCAACTCAGCGTCATCCTAGTCACCCACGACATCGGCGTAGTAAGACTCCTAGCCCATCGCCTACTAGTAATGCAACAAGGCCAAGTAGTCGAATCAGGACTAACCGACCAAGTACTAGACGATCCCCAGCATCCCTACACCCAACTTTTAGTCAGCGCCGCCCTCACACCATAAATTAAACCTTCTTGTCTTTGCGCCTTTGCGCCTTTGCGTGAAAAAAATGCTCATCCTAAACCACCACCCACCCCTGAACATCAACCCCCACACCCTCCTACACATCGACAACCTCCACAAAAGCTTCATCCTCCATCAACAAAGAGGAGTCAAACTCCCAGTCCTCCAAGGAACCTCCCTCACCCTCAACCCCGGAGAATGCGTAGCCCTATCAGGCCCATCAGGTAGCGGCAAATCCACATTCATGCGCTGCATATACGGCAACTACCGGGCTGATAGCGGCTCAGTATGGGTCAAACACCAAAAAAACTGGGTTGACTTGTGCCAACTTCCACCCCATGAACTAATAGCAGTCCGACAAAAAACCATTGGCTACGTCAGCCAATTCCTCCGAGTAATACCCAGAGTCCCAGCCCTAGAAGTTGCCGCAGAACTGTTACTGGACTTAGGCGAAGAACCAAAAGTTGCCCTTGCCAAAGTTAAAGACTTATTCCATCGCCTGCAACTACCAGAACGCTTATGGCATCTTTCCCCCACCACCTTTTCCGGGGGCGAAAAACAAAGAGTCAATATAGCCCGCGCCCTTGCAGTCAACTTTCCCATTTTGCTGTTAGATGAACCCACCTCAGCCCTAGATGCAACCAATCGCCAAGTAGTGATGGAACTTCTAGAAGGACGTAAAAGTATGGGCTGCGCCTTAATTGGCATTTTTCACGATCAAGAAGTGCGAGCGCAACTGTGTAACCGGGAGTTAACCTTCAATGAATGAGCAAATATATACCAACTATCGCTTGCAACTACCAGATCAAGAAGTCTTGGGTACTCTTGTAGTTCAAGATGGCATGATTGCCGATATTCAACCAGGAGTAGTTAATCATGGACAAAATGGTGAAGAGAACTATCTCCTACCAGGATTAATTGAACTACATACAGACAATCTAGAACGCTGTATGTCTCCTCGTCCAGGGATTAGTTGGCCTTTAGAAGCCGCAGCCGTTTATCATGACCGAGATTTAGCCAGTGCTGGAGTCACAACCGTATGTGATGCGATCGCCATTGGTGATGTAGCAGCCGATTCTCCCCGTTTAACTAACTTTGCGCCCATGATTGATGTCATCTGTCGTGGACAAGCAACAGAACGTTTTGCTGTGGAACATCGTATACATTTGCGTTGTGAACTAGCTTTTGAAGATGTTTATCCCATTACTGAACAATACGCCGATAATCCATTGTTATCCATGATTTCGCTCATGGATCATACTCCTGGACAACGGCAGTTTATTCGGCTAGATAAATTCAAAGAATATTACATGGGTAAACATGGGGTAACAGCAGCAGAAATGGACAACCTAATTACAACTCGTCAAGAAAAGCAAAAAATCTATGCACAAAAAAATCGTCAAGCCTTAGTTAAACTAGCTCAAGCTAAAGGTATTTCCTTAGCTAGTCATGATGACGCTACTGTCGAACATGTGCAAGAAGCTATACAAGATGGAGTAGTGTTAGCTGAATTTCCCACCACCTTAGAAGCAGCCAAAGCAGCACATAATTCCGGATTACAAGTTTTAATGGGTGCGCCTAATTTAGTTCTGGGTGGTTCTCATTCTGGTAATGTTGCGGCAATGGAATTAGTTTTGTTCGATTTAGTAGATGTAATTTCCTCTGACTACGTTCCTCAAAGTTTGTTGCAATCTATTTTTATCATTGCTCATAAAACTGGTAAGCCTATTTATGAAGCTATGCGGTTATTTACCAGTAATCCAGCCAAAGCTATTAATTTATTTCATAATCGTGGTAGCTTAGAAATTGGCAAACGTGCTGATTTTATTACTGTTCATGATGATTGTATTGTGCCGCGTATTACTTCCACTATATGTCAAGGTAATCGTGTTAGCTAGTATAGATTTTTAAGAAAGATGAAAGTTGGTATTGCTCTTGTTCCTTGCTGTCAGACTATTCAATTAATGATAGAAATGCAGCAGAAAATTATATCTGATAATCCACTTGTACCTATTTGGGGAAACATTAACAATCTTCCTCACCTCACACTTTTACAAGGTAGGTTTCATCATCCTATTAACTGGATTAATTTAGTATATAATTTGCAGGATTATTGGCAGAAAGAAAAATATTTAAAGGAATTTCAAATAACACAGTTAGAATATAAAACACCAGGATGGTATTTTTTAAAGCTTAATAACGAACACATATTTTATGATTTACATAATTTTATATTTACATCTGTAAAAAATCTTATCTATGTAACGGGAGAAGATTTAAAAAAAGATATTTCTAGCTACACTGACTTAGAAAAAATAAATTATATAAAATATGGATACCGATATATAGGTAGTAGTTTTAATCCTCATTTTACTTTAGGTAGAATTATAGACAATTCCATAAATAATAGGCAATCTAGTTGGAAAAGAATAATAGAATTCTTTGCTACACAAAATTTAATTAAAATTCAGCAAATAACTATTTATCAGGTAGGTAATTATGGTAGCCATGCCGCAACTTTATATTCTGTAAATATTTAAGGCTCTCCTAGACTAGCTATAAAAAATTAATACTTGATATCAGGTTAAATCCTTACATTGTCTGGGATTCAATAGGAACAAAGTAAATTTTTATTAAATCTTTGATTCTATTTTAGACAAACCTTCTTATATCAATCGTTTTAGCCATTTTTTAGGGTTAATTTATCAACCCAAGTCTGGGAGAGCCATATTTAATAAACCAAAATAGTTATATCAGTCAACAAATTTGTAAGTATTTTGTTGCCATATTTTAATTAATATTTTATCCTCATTTATAATAATATAAAATTTATCATTTAATTTTTTCTTACTCCTAAAAGCAAATCATTTATAAAATAAGTTTAACCAATTATTAAACATATAATAACTAGTTCTTTATCTGAAAATATTAATGTATTTTTCAAGAAGTTAATTAAGTTTTTCGATTCTTGTAAAATTAGTTATTTTTAAATGCCAAACAAATAGCAAGTCAAACAATATCTGCAAAAGAGATTATAAAATCGAACACAATTTAACGAACTAACTTTCAAGATAAAACTAAGTACAAAATTGTCAATTAGTTCAGTGTTTGCTGTTTAACAATTTGAGAAAATTTATTACCTGAATTAAATCGAATACAACAAGGAGGAGAAAATAATGGCTTTATCTCGTCGTGCCCCAATTTTCATAGGTATAGCAGTTGTACTGGCAGGCGCTATAGCTGCGATCGCAATGGTAAATAACAATAACCAAGCAGAAAACTCATCAGGAGATGGCAAAGAATTAGTATTAGGTTTAATTCCTGCCGAAAGTAACGAGGAAGTAGTAGCTCAATTCGAGCCGATGCGAGCCTACATGGAAAAACAGATAGGTCGCCCCATTAAAATGTTTACGGCTACGGACTACGCCGGGATTGTGGAAGCCATGCGTCGTCAGCGAGTTGATATTGCTTGGTTTGGCGCTCTTTCTTACATCCTCGCAGAAGAGGAAGCAGGAGCTGAAGCTTTTGCCGTCGGTGTACCAGAAAGCGGAGACTCCACATATAACGGTATCATCATGGTGCCTGCGGACTCTACCATTCAGTCCCTCAAAGATTTAGAAGGTCGGAATGTAGCTTTTGTAGATCCTGCTTCCACATCCGGTGGTCTTGTACCTTCTTTTATGGTAAGACAAACATTTGGCCGCAATCCTCAAGAAGTCTTTGGGCGTTTGACTTATGCTGGCTCTCATGATGCTGCCATGTTGGCAGTAAGAAATAAATCGGTAGATGCAGCAGCTTCTCATACCGTTATCTATCAAACCATGATTGACCGTGGCTTAATTACAGAAAAAACAAATCGCGTTATTGCCAAATCCGATCCCATTCCTGGGCCACCTTTGACTTATCGACGTGATCTCGATGACAAACTGAAAACCCAAATTCGAGAGACTATCCTCAATGCCCACAAAGATATTGAAGTAAGCGGATTCGGTAAATTAGCCAGATACGAAGCCGCCACCCCAGATGACTACAATCCCATTCGGGAAATGATTAAAACTTTAGGGTTAGAGCGTAAGGAAATTCTTAAGTAAAAGTCATTTAAGGGAACAGAAAACTTTTTCCTTATTCCCTCATCCTCCTACTCTCCACTTCCTCAATATTGCTTATGCCTTTAATTCACATTGAGCAAATCAGTAAGCGTTATTCCAATAACTTTCTCGCACTCCACCCTACAACTTTGACTATTGATCCCTGTTGCTTCACAGTAATTCTGGGGCCTAGTGGAGCAGGTAAATCTACGCTACTGCGTACTATTAACGGATTAGAACAACCTAGTACTGGCAAAATCACAGTTGACGGTAGACAATTGACCCCCGATAGTATGCAGCGATCGCGGGCTAAGATTGGCATGGTGTTCCAGCAGTTTAATTTGGTGGGACGCTTAAATGTGATGACCAACGTGCTGACTGGATGTCTTTATCATCGTCCGTGGTATACCAGCCTGTTGTATTTATTTACCAAAAAAGATTACGAATTAGCTCATTGGGCTTTAGATCGCGTTGGCTTGACAGATAAAGCATGGGAGCGCGCTGACCAACTTTCAGGGGGTCAGCAACAGCGTGTAGGAATTGCCCGTGCTTTAGCCCAGCGCCCTAAAGTAATTCTGGCTGATGAGCCGGTGGCTAGTCTCGATCCCGTTACCAGTGAGGAAATTATGGGATTGTTGCTAGAGATTTGCCGCAATGAGCAGATTGCAGTAGTAGCTAGCTTGCACCAGGTGAACTTGGCGATGCGTTTTGCTGACCGGATTATTGGCTTAAATCAGGGACAGGTAGTGTTTGATGATACACCCTCAGCCCTAAGTTCAGATATGTTGCAAACAGTTTACCAACGAGAAGATGAAAACTTTCAAATGGAGATGGCCCACTAAACATGGTATGTTGCCTACTTCAATAGTAGTGGGCATTTTGTTAGCGATCGCAGCATTACTCATTGCAGCTCCAGCCGCAGAAGTTGATCTGTTTAGACTCTTGGGGTCGGTGGGCCAATTAATAGAATTTTTGGGCTTAATGTTAGCTGTCCCTGATTGGGGATATCTGCCAGACCTCCTCATCAAAATGCTGCAAACCATTGAAATTGCTTTTGTTAGTACCTTTATGGCATTAGTAGTTAGTTTGCCACTGGGAGTACTAGCTGCAAGTAACACCTCTCCACATCCTTTGGTGTACCACTTCACCCGTAACTTGATGAATCTCATGCGGGCTTTGCCAGAATTTATTTGGGCATTAGTATTTGTCTCGGCGGTAGGTTTAGGTGCTTTACCTGGAGTCATGGCATTGGCATTTGTGACTACAGGCTTTATGAGCAAGTTTTTTGCCGAAAGCATTGAGGTGATAGACCCTAAAGCCGTGGAAGGGTTGACATCTACAGGAGCAGGGCAATTTCAAATATTGATGTTCGCTGTACTACCACAAGCACTTCCCGATTTTATTAGTACTATTCTCTATATTTTGGACTTAAATATTCGCTCTGCCACAGTTTTGGGGTTAGTAGGCGCTGGCGGTATTGGCTACGACATGGTGATGGCGATGCGTCTGTTTAATTACAATCGCCTGGTCATGATAGCGGTTTGTATCTATCTTGCTGTGACATTTTTGGATCGGCTTTCTGATAAGTTTCGTGGTCGGGTAATTTAATCGTGAAACCAGTAAATATCAAGTCTCAACTCCAGCCATTACCGCCAAAGCCATTAAGTTGGATTCCTGTGTGGGTGAGCTTATTAGCAATTATAATTTTATTGGCAGTCAATGATTTGGGTTTATCTTTCGTTGAAGTAATTGGCGGGTTAGGAGATATTGTTGAATACTTAAGCCGCTACCGTTCTCCCAATTTTACTAATCTAGGGGAGTATTTTATTTTAATGGGGCAAACTTTAGCTATGGCGCTCTGGGGTACAGCCATAGCCTTTGTGATGAGTTTTGTCATGGCTCCGTTGGCAGCCAAAAACCTCACCCCCCATCCAATAATCTACCATTTGACCAGAGAACTATTCAACTTTATGCGCGCCATGCCAGATTTGTTACTAGCTTTAATTTTCGTGGCTGCGGTAGGGTTGGGGCCGTTACCGGGAGTAATGGCACTGGGGTTTCATACGGCTGGTTTTCTCGGCAAGTTTTTTGCTGAGAGTATGGAGCGGGTGAACCCCGGTATTTACGAGGCGGTGTCGGCAACGGGAGCGAGTTTTTTACAGCAAATCATGTTTGCGGCTTGGCCAGCAATTATCCGGGAAGTCGTGGGCTATACTTTGTATATTTTTGATCGCAATGTGCGAATGGCCGCAGTTCTGGGATTAGTAGGAGCTGGTGGTATTGGTCTGGCACTGCAACAAAATTTACGTACTTTCCGTTACGATGAATCAGCCGCATTGATCATTGTAATGTTAGTAAGTATTGTGGCTATTGATTATCTATCAGCATCAATCCGTTCGCGTCTAGCTTGACATCCTCACCGGGCTAAAAGCCACGGTGATTCCAAGAATCACTTCTTGGGATTCCTCTTTCCGCGACCCGACTTACTTGGAGGAGGACACTCGCGTGGGCGGCTTTGCCGACTTGAGCGAAGTGTCCGTTGAGTTTCCTCACCCACGCAGAGGTCGATGTCTCCAGAGGCGTTAGTTCCGACGTGACCCGCCGTACTCAGACCTTTTTCTAATATGTTTCGCGCTGTGTTCCAATCCCTATCCTGGGTATGCCCACAATGAGGACAAACATGAGTTCTAGTACTAAGAGTCGAATGGCACTAAGAAAAGCCGAAACACTTGTGGTCTAAGCAGTTTGCAATTGCTTGCGTAATTCGTGCCGGGGTTTTGTCATTAAGGGGTAAGCTTTCGGGCGGCGTTTACGAACTCGTGGTTCACTTCTACCAGGGCGATAAGCCCGGAGGGCATGGCTTCGCCTATCGCTGACGACCTTGTGAACGATAATTTTAAGCATTGTGCGGTAGAGTCTAAGCCGTTTTTGAGAGCCAGCAGCCTCTAATTGGGGAAGAAAGTTGATTAAATGATGGCGAGTACCTTGCAGGGATAAACGTAAGGGAGGAGTATTGTAAGTAGTTCCAGCCGACCACATTAAGCTACGGAGTAGATTGTAAGCAAGTAAATAAACATAAATTTCTTTACGTACCATTGAAGGAGTTTTACATCGTAAAACATCCATACCCAAGGTAGTTTTTAAATGTCTTAAATCTAGTTCAACCTCCCAACGTTTATAGTAAAGTCTGACTATTTGCAAAGTGGGGTAGATTTCTTGATCTAATAAAGTTTGCGAAATACAGCATCACAATTAAGTTGTTTTATAGCAAACATATCAGCATAGGCACAAAAAGCTCTATCTCCTAAAAGTACATCATTGGGTTTAAGAAAGCTGTAAAGTTTTCTGGCTAATTTAATATCATGAGTGTTCAAAACATCGATGCACAAAGCAACAGCGGCTCCCGTCACTAAACTAAATATCACCCCAATTTTAGCAATTGGAAATCCACATCCTGTTTTTTGGCTACTGGGTTGAGGATATTCTTTTTGGTTTTCTACTGTATCTGGCATGGAGACAGTCGAGCCATCTATCACTTTCACATTCCGACCACACCATAAATGTTCTGGTGTTACTTTTTTTTCTATGTTTTGTGCCGTCGAATTGAAAAGTTTCTCTAATAATTTTTCCGGCAGTCTTGTCCGTGCTTGGCAGTAGGCACTCGTATCAGTTGACGGGACTTCTACCTCTTCCCCAGCCAAATGTGCAATTATTTTACTCACAGCATTGTGGCAAGTTTTATCAGTATCTAAAACTTGAGATAAAAATGCCCACAACGTTATGAACGGGTCAAATAATCGCTTTTTGTATTTGAGCTTTAACTCAGAGATTGCTTGCCTTATTGTAGATTCTGGCAATAGTTCTTCAAAAGGTAGCCCCAAACTTTGATTAAATTTGTCCTTGAGGATTTGTACTCGTAGTGTCACAGTAGTAATTATCGTATTGACTTGCTCGTCTCAAAAAAAGTATTTCACAGACGAGTAAGCTTTTTCTACCTACAAAAACTTTTTGGATTACCGCTCCGTAGGCGAACGCTGCTCGCTTGACTCATGACATTACTGCTCAATGGACACTAAAAGCTGTATCCCTTATTCAGCAAAGCTTAGAGCTTTTCTTAGTGCCATTCGACTGAGAATCAAAGCGACTTGTCTATTTGTCCACAAGGCTACAAGGCGGGGATGATGGGATTTGAACCCACGGCTTCCTGTTCGACAGACAGGCACTCTAGACCAACTGAGTTACACCCCCACGTTGGGTGGCAATTATTTAGTTTTCATGGTTCTGATTGTGTTAGCTCTCTGCCTTTTTGGGAGGTTGTAGTACTTCACTACATATATACTACATAATGTATTACAGAGTGCCAAGGGCATACTACAAAATTTTGAGAACAAGTGAGAGGACAGTGTGATGTAATCGCGGTATTGCCCTCTGTGATTAGGATTGAAGTAAATTACTCAGTTTCACTCAAGCGTTGTGCGTTCCAAAACTGTTCAGCAAATGCAACTGCTGGGTGAATTGGAGCTTTGGGCTTGGTTTTGAGTACCATTCCAGTTTCATGAGGTAAGCGATCGCTCTTAACTGAGTTGCATTTAGAGCAAGCTGTTACAACGTTGTCCCAGGTATGTTGTCCACCTTTTGAACGGGGGATTACATGGTCAAGCGTTAAATGCTTGGTGCTACCGCAGTATTGGCAGGTGTGGTTGTCTCGCTTCAAAACTTCACGACGGTTTACAGGCGGTACTTTCCAATGACGTTCGGGATTGCCAACGGTCAAACGAATGTGTTCGCTTACTTGTAGTACGACACTGGGGGAACGCACTTCCCAAAGCTTTGTAGTACCAAAATTCAATGATTCTGCCTGACCTGTGACTAATAGCACGATTGCGCGTTTGATGTTGATGCGTGCTAGTGGTAGGTAGTTTTTAGAGAACACCACCACTGAATTTTGTAATATGTGTGGTTGCCCAAAAGGTGGTTGAGCTTGCATACGTTGATTAACTCCTAAAAAATAACCCCCGCCTCTGGTTATCAGGTGCGGGGGTCAGGTGGTTGATACTTTTTGACCTATGTCGGTGCTAGACAACACTTGCACCTCCCGCTTTGAATAAGTTGATCCAGATTCAGCCATTCGGCAATTGCTCCTAAAATGCCAACACTTGCAGATTTACCGCCGCCACAGCGATATGTACCCTCAAACGCAAACAGCGCAACAACTCTGCCTAAACCCTTGGGTTGGCAATGTATCGCGCTACTAATGATTGAAGAGAATTTGCGGCTCATTGAATGCTTGTAGTATTTGTAATTTAAACTAATTTCTATATTACATTTGTAATATGTGTTTGTCCAGCACACAGTTTCAAAAGAGGAAAAAAGCGATCGCTTTGGTGTCGGCTATCCGCGCGCTCTCAAACAGTTGCTGGTGATTTGTTTTTTAAATTTTGATCTGTTGAGCGTAGTCAATTTGGGTACGTTGGTCTGTCACTTCTACGTGCCTCCACCCAACCAAAGGCTCAAACATCATAAATAAATTACAAACTCCTTCCCGTTGATATTCATAGTCATAACGTTCAACCCGTCCTGGTTCTGGTGGCAGAGGTTTTCTAACTTCGCAAATCAATTGCTTTGAGCTTTCATCAAAGCAAATCAAGGGGTAGTCGGGGTCATAGGGACGAGTATACAATTGTAGAATGTCTTCCATTTGACAAACAAACTCTGCGCTGGCTTCAGGAGGAATAACCCAAGATTCCTTCAACCAAGGCTTAAGCTCGTTTTTTTTAGCACTTGTCGCACACTTTCATGGGAAATACTCTCTACATATCCCAATGCCACTATCTGGTCTGCTAATAGCCGTAATGTCCAACGGCTACATCCCAATGGTGGGCTACTGCAAGCTGTCGCTATCAAATGGGCTTCTGCTTCTCCGTCTAGTCGTCGCCACTTCAATGAATGTCGCTGACGGGGTACAAGAGCATTGTCTAGGCTTTCTTCTACAAACCTTTGCCGAACACGTTCAATTGTTCTAGTGCTGATATTGAAAACATCACTGATAGACTGATCTTTCCATCCGCCATCAGGCTGATTCACATCGGCTTTTAGCAGTATATGAGCATGATTGATTTTGGCAGCAGCGGCTTTACCTGTTTTGGTTAATTGTTCTAGAATTTGGCGTTCTTCAGGAGTCAGCGAAACAATGTATCTTTTTGCAGGCATAGCTGATTATCGTGCTGGAAAATATATCTCCCATTATCCGTCATCTTGTATTTGACAGACTACTAGGACGAATATCGCTTTGTTCAAGATTTCGATATAGGTAAATTATCAATATTTGTAAATCACTAAATTAATGGCTGGCATTCCACGCTGAATTATAGACTATGGGCGTGGAAATGTTGCCAACAACCTCACTTAATCAAGTTTGAGAGCATTAACTGGTACTTCATCCCAAGAACTGACTGTCCGCAATTGTGCTACCCAGCCTGCTGATTTTTGAATATCGGTTAAGTTACCTTTAAATGATTCATGACAATCTTTAGCTTGAGACTCATCACAACAAGCAATGCAAGCATGAATCATCCCAGACGGATCAATTTGCTCATTTACCCAAATGGTCCTTGTCATAAATTATCCTCTTGCAAACTCAACACTGACAATTTAATTTGTCATTTTAGAATACTACCAAAAGTTAGAAATTGTGAGTAAATAAGCATCAACAGTGATAAAATTTAAACTTTTTGTGCTTAATAATCAACTTGGGTTCATAACCCCTGAAACTGATAACATCAGCGTCAAAGACAGGTTTTATTGCTGTTTTGCAGATCCTGAAGGTGGAGGCGTTTCTACAGGATGTTGCCCATAATACGGCAATGCCTCTGTCCAGTGAGGACGGTTGCCTTGTTGCCATTTGAGAACAGCTAGTTCTAACACATTTGTCACCGTTGCGGCTAACCCTGACTTGGCAGTGATGAGTTGATAAGTTGTATTCCAGTTAGCTAAAGTGTCTTGCCAAGCTTCTGGTGTCATGACTGTATCTGCCAATAAAGCTTTAAGTCCGGTACCTGGGGAGATTGGTTGGTAAATAGCTACAAAAACTTTACCCCGTTGTGCCGGCATTTCCACCGCAATAGCCGGAGTATCCTTATTTTCGTTGTCTTGATCAGAATTACTGGTGGGGGAAGGCAAAATATATTCTGCCCAAGCTACCGCTTCTAAGGTAGATATGCCAAATACAGGAATCTCTAACTGCTGTCCTAAGGTGCGGGCAATCACAACACCGATGCGAGTACCTGTAAAACCACCAGGGCCCTTAGCTACGGCTATAAATGCCAAGTCGGCCCAAGTATGGGGTGAAATAAATTCAATTAAATATTGATGTACATAACTCGATAAATCTCGCCCTAAATTCCATACTTGAGAGCGAGTTTCGCCAGCAAAATTACTAATTGCTAGTCCTAGTTCGGGAGTTGTAGTGTGCAGCGATAAGGCATATTTTGGGGCTGCAAGGTTTTGTGGTTCCTGGGTCAAAATTAATTAAGTCAACTAAGTCAACTGGATGTATCTATTCAACCACATAATTGATGCACTCCCCTGACTAATGTCGAGGAGTTTTTTAAGTAGAACGACTTGAAAGAACCAAACTATGTGAAGTAATGTAAAAAAATGCATTTGGTTCGTAGTAAGGACTTCAGTCCTTATTAGAGGACTAAAGTCCTCACTACAAACCTTTAATTATTTACACCATTCTACTTAAGCAGATACTGAAGTTGTATTGATCCACCTTAAATTTAATTGCCAAGGTGTTGTTATGAATGGGTCAGACAAAATCACCAAATGCTTGATTTATCAAGTGGGGACTAATTCACCGGGACGTAATTTCGACCACTTGCCCGTTTCTTGTTTAAAGCTAAGACAACCGACAACATCCCATTCCATTTCAATCACGTCTTCTTGGGTACGGATGTTGACATTGATCGAGGGTTCTTTAGGGTCAAAATTCGGGTTTTCAGTCAAATGAGGCTGTTGGTGCTGTGCTTCTACGGCATGGTAGGTTTCACAGCGGTCTACATAGTGGCAGTTCACGCAAATACACATAATAGAACCAACTCCAGGAACCTTTATTGTTACTCTAGCTTAAGCCTAACTTTTATTCACTAGTTGTTGGGTTGATTTTTATGACAATGTATGGCTCAATATATCCTACCTTAGTTCCCGAAAATTGGCCCTTTAGTTTGGCATACTTACCACAACCTGCTTATATTGTCGGTGGTGCGGTGCGGGATGCGTTGCTGGGCAGAACTCGTGAATATTTAGATTTAGATTTTGTGATTCCATTTGATGCTGTCAAGGTGGCCAGAGATATCGCACGTGATTATCAAGCTGGTTTTGTGTTACTCGATCCCCAACGACAAATTGCCCGTGTGGTGTTTCCCCAGGCAACAGCAGACTTTGCCCAGCAAGAAGGAGATAGTTTAACAACTGATTTGCATAGAAGAGATTTTACAATTAATGCGATCGCCTATAATCCTCATACTCAAGAAATCATCGATCCATTACATGGCTATGCTGATTTAGCCCAAGGTTTGTTGCGAATGATTTCACCCGCCAACCTTGAAGATGATCCTTTACGATTATTGCGAGCTTATCGTCAAGCAGCCCAACTTGGTTTTACCATTGAGTCAACTACTCAAACTACAATTCGCGCTTTGGCATCACACATAACTCAAGTAGCCGCCGAACGAGTACGAGTAGAAATTGGTTATATGTTGGCAACTCTCCAGGGTACGCCTTGGATAACAACATCTGGTGAAGATAATTTACTTACACCTTTCTTCAAAAATGCCACACGCCCTAGTTTCCAAAAATTAACAGCCGTTGATACAGCAGCTGCTTTATTGGCAGAAAATTGGCCGCAACTAGGCCACGAACTGCAACAATATGTCCGCGATACAGTGAAAACCACTTGGCTAGGTATTGCCAAACTTGCTTGTCTGGTTCACCCCAATCCAGAAGTTGCAGAAATAGAATTACAAGCACTAACTTATAGTCGTGCAGAAATTCGTGCTGTTACCACTGCGCTGAAACTGTTACCGCAGCTAAAATCAACTACCATGTCTGTGCGAGAACAGTATTTTTTGTTTCAAGAGGCAGGGAATGTATTTCCGGCTACAGTACTTTTAGCCTTAGTAGATGATATTTTGGTAGAGGCGATGCCAGGACACAGGCTGTTACGCGCCTACGCACCGTTGATCAGCCGCTACCTAAACCCTGATGATCTGGTTGCTCATGCCACTCAAATAGTGAGTGGTAAAGAAGTAATGATAGCATTAAATATTCCGGCATCGCCAGTGGTGGGCGAACTACTGACAGAAATTGCCATAGCACGAGCCGAAGGAAAAATTACTACGCCAGAACAGGCGATCGCTTTTGCACGGGGTTTACTAAGGTGAATTAGAAACATTTTTTGGGTTAATTGACTCAAAAGAGGCATTTTTGCTAAATATTACCCATTATTTTTAGTCATACTTCTGATATTGGTAACTTTGTTAATCCTTGTTCTCTCATTCATTGCTCATTTGGCAGAATCGAAACTTTGAGAACGCTAGGTATAAAGTTTACACAAATACAGGAAGCTTCGTTAAATTCAGACTTAAGTGTGGGCTAAAATAGGGAATATAACAAACAAAAATATCCCCGACTTCGGCAAGAGTCTATGATATAAGCCTCTCGCTCTTGGCAAATTAAATAGGATGAATATATAAATTGCCCAGTAATAACTGAATGAATAAATTTACAAAAAATTACGTTTAAATCGTTGAATTTGACATAATGCAAAATCAAGAAAATCACCAGCAGCAAAATATTCCTGAGTTGGAATTGATACAGACAATTACTCGTTTATCACAATTGCAGGAACCTAACAATCCTTGGCAATCAACAGAAATAAAACTACTAGAAGAAAGCCAAAAACAAGATGTGATCATTAATTCTACTCAAGAAGAGGGGATACTTTTTCAACTAGCTGATACAACTATACAAGCCTGTAATTATGCTGCCGAGAAAATTTTAGGATATGAAAAGCACCAAATACTAGGAAAAAGTTTTTTTGAACCTCCCTGGCAAATTATTCATGAAGATGGGTCAATTGTCACACCAGAAACTCATCCGGTGATAGTTGCTATCCAAACAAGGCAGCCATGTAAAAATATTGTTATTGGATTTTATAAATCAACTGGAGAATTAGTTTGGTTATTGCTCAATTCCCAGCCTTTATTTCAGGTTAATCATGCTGCTCCCGATACTGTTGTTACTACATTTATTGATATTACTGAAATAAAACTCCAGCAAGAAGTAAATAAAAAATTATTAATAACTGGTAATCAAAGTCAAGTTTATAGTGATTTATCACCCACTGATGTTTTAATACCCCCAGATCATGCCATCTTAGCTGAAAGAGAAGTACTTTACCGCACCCTCATGCAGCATATCCCCAATGGTGCTGTTTACTTATTTGACCATGATTTTCGTTATTTGGTATGTGAAGGTACTGAGTTAGCTGTAATGGAAATGACAGCCGATTCCATGATCGGCAAAACTATGAGGGAAGTGTTTCCTGAAGAAACTTGTCAAGTCCTAGAACCTTTGTATCATCAAGCTTTATCAGGTAAAACTACAGTTCAAGAAATCACTTATCAACATCAAATTTACGAAACTCATACGGTTCCTGTTCGCAACCAGGAAGGAAAAATTTTTGCGGGCATGATGCTACAGCAGAATATTACTAGTTGTAAGCACAATGAAGCTCTCCTGTCCTTACAAAACCAAATTTTAGAATTTATTGCTACAGGTGCATCTCTTTCTGAGGTTTTGGTAACTTTGTCGCAGTTAATTGAGGCCCGGTTACATCAAGTTTTTTGCTCCATTATGTTATTAGATGAATCGAAAACGAAATTATATCTTACTGTCGGTTCTAGCCTGCCAAAGAAGTATATTCAGGCACTAGCAGATGGAGTATCTGTGGGTGCAGAAATGGGTAGTTGCGGTACAGCTGCTTATACCAAACAAACAGTCATTGTTTCAGATATTGCTAACGATGTGAAATGGGTAAACTACCGTGATGTAGCATTGCCTCATAATCTCAAAGCTTGTTGGTCTGCGCCGATTTTCGATAGCCAAGGCACTGTTTTAGGAACCTTTGCGCTTTACTATTCCACAACGCGCAGTCCGCAAAAATCAGAGCAACAACTAATCGAGAGTGCATCTCATTTAGCAGGTGTAGCCATTGAGCGACATCGTTCACAACAGGCGTTGCAACAAAGTGAATATCAATTGCGATTGATGACTGAAACTATTCCGCAACAGGTATGGACAGCGTTACCTAATGGTCAGATAGATTACTATAACCAAAGGTGGCGCGACTTTACAGGCAAGATACAGGAAAAACTGCAAGCTGAGGGGTGGGCTGATATTGTTCATCCAGAAGACTTAGCACGGGTGGAACAAGTATGGAATCACTGTGTGCAAACTGGCAGCGAATACGAGGTAGAAGCTCGTTTGCTTTCTAAAAGTGGGGAATATCATTGGATTTTAGGACAGGCACTGCCTTTGCGTGACCAACAAGGAAATATAGTTAAATGGTACGGTACTAATACTGACATTACCGATCTGATTCAAGTCAGGGAAGCTTTCAAAGAAAGCGAATTAAATTTCCGAACTTTAGCAGACACCATGCCTCAGATTGTCTGGACTAGTCGGCCTGATGGCTGGGTAGACTACTATAATCAACGCTGGTATGACTATACGGGTATAACTAGGGATCAAGCTCAAGGTTGGGGCTGGCAACCTGTACTACACCCCGACGATGTACAAGTGACCGTAGATACTTGGAATGAATGCGTGCGTACAGGCAAAAATTATGATGTAGAATACCGCTTTCGTCGTGCTAGTGATGGGCAATATCGCTGGCATTTAGGTCGAGCTTTTCCTTTACGTAATCATCAAGGAGAGATTATCAAGTGGTTTGGTTCATCTACTGATATTGATGATTATAAGCGGACAGAGGAAGCTTTATGGAGTGCTTTGCAACAGCAACAAGCCGCGCGTACAGAAGCTGAAAAAGCCAATCGGATTAAAGATGAGTTTCTCGCAGTCCTTTCCCACGAATTGCGGACACCACTTAACCCGATTTTAGGTTGGGCAAAGCTATTGAAAACTGGCAAGCTAGACAAGGCTAAGACTATTCAAGCCATAGAAACTATTGAACGCAATGCCAAATTGCAGGTTGACTTAATTGAAGATTTGCTAGATGTATCTCGCATTCTCCGGGGTAAACTCAGTTTAAATGTTTCCCCAGTGAATTTAGCAAATACCATTGCCGCAGCGTTAGAGACTGTCAGCCTAGCAGCTGCTGCCAAAGAAATTACTATTGATACTATGTTGGCGGCGAATATCAGGCCAGTTACAGGTGACCCGGCCCGCTTACAACAAATTGTCTGGAATCTGGTATCTAATGCCGTCAAGTTTACCCCTATGGGTGGACGAGTGGAAGTAAGGCTAGAGCAATGTGGTTCTATGGCTCAAATCCAAGTCAGCGATACAGGCAAAGGTATTAGCCCCGAATTTTTGCCATATATATTTGATTATTTTCGTCAAGAAGATGGTTCAATTACCAGAAAATTTGGCGGGCTAGGGTTGGGATTAGCCATTGTGCGGCAGTTGGTAGAGTTACATGGTGGCACTGTTGCGGCTGATAGTTTAGGCGAAGGTCAGGGAGCAATTTTTACTGTCAAACTCCCTTTGTGTAAACACGTAGCAACTTATCACCAGACATCGCTGCAACCAGAGATAGGCACAGATAATGCATCCCAGGAAGCAACTTTAGATTTAAGTAATATGAAAATCTTAGTTGTAGATGATGATGCAGATTCGCTCAATTTTATCGCCTTTGCGCTGAAAATCTATGGTGCAGAAGTCACCAAAGTAGCATCAGCATTAGAAGCATTGCCAATTATAGTCAAGTCCCCGCCAGATGTTTTAGTTAGTGATATCGGGATGCCCCAGATGGATGGCTATGAATTTTTACGCCAACTTAGGGTTTTGCCGCCAGAAACAGGTGGAAAAGTGCCGGCCATCGCCTTGACAGCATTTGCCGGCGAGTATGATCAAAAACAGGCGATCGCTTCAGGTTTTCAAATGCATATACCTAAACCAGTCGCACCAGAAGCTTTAGCCGCAGCAGTTGTTCAACTAGTTAAATAGTTTTATTAGCTAAAGTCTTACGGTTTTATGACTATCCATTGGGTAACAGGAGCCATTGCCCGCCAACCTAAAAATTTACCAATGGGTTCTGCCCTTTGAATGGCAATGCGAGTTAAATTACCGCCAACTTTTTCATACCATTGAAATAAGGTTTGTTCGCCTTCTACGGTGACAACATTAGCAACCAATCTTCCACCCGGACGTAATGTTTGCCAACAGATATCAAACAATCCCTCGGCTGTAACTCCACCGCCAATAAATATGGCATCAGGTGGAGGCAAGTCTTTGAGGGTTTGGGGTGCTTTCCCCGTAATGATTTGCAGATGGGGCGTTCCTAAAGCAGTGGCATTATCGGCAATGTATTGGATTCTAGAAGCATTTTGTTCAATGGCGATCGCCCGACATCGAGGATGAGTCCGCATCCATTCAATGCCAATGGAACCGCAACCTGCACCGACATCCCACAGCAGTTCTCCTGGGTTGGGTGCTAAGGTTGACAGGGTAATGGCCCTAACTTCCCGCTTGGTTAACTGTCCATCATGGTGATAGGCATGATCTGGTAATCCTGGGACTCTAGCTAAAGGTATCACCCCAGGAGCAGCAATACATTCAACTGCGATCGCATTCAAAGGAGCAATTTCCGTTTGATTCCACGTTGCAGCAACACCTTTGACTATCCGTTCATCAACACCACCCATGTGTTCTAATACAGTGATTTTACTATCACCATAGCCCCGATTTGTCAATATCTCAGCCACCATTGCCGGCGTATCTTGACCCTCACTCAAAATTAATAGTTTGGCTCCAGGATAAATATAAGATTGCAGCAGCGAGGCTGGACGACCGCACAAACTCAAAGTTTCTACCTCAGTTAAAGACCATCCCAACCTCCCACAGGCCAGGCTGAAAGTAGAAGGTGCAGGAATAATCGTAATTTCGTCAATGGGAATTTGTCGGGTTAAAGTCACACCGATGCCATAAAACATGGGGTCACCACTGGCTAAGACACAGATTGATTGACCCCGACGCTGGATGATATCGGCAATGGAAGTGCTGAGGGGAGATGTCCAGGCTATTTTTTGGCGTTGGTCGTTTGGAGGTAACATAGCTAAATGGCGATGGCCTCCGAAAATCACTTCTGCTTGATCCACCAAAAAACGAGCGATCGCACTTAAACCCTGTAACCCATCTTCACCAACACCCACAATCGATAGCCACTTCCCTGACATAGAATTTACTGTCTAAATTACGAATTACGTTCGCGTAGCGTTTCCGAAGGAAATATTACGAATTACGAATTAGTCTCAACGCCTACTCATGTTAAATTACAAAAGCTGAGAGTTGGGAAAGTCCGGTGAGATTCCGGGACTGTGCCGCAGCTGTAATGGTAAGGCAAAAGCAGAAAATTCCCTTTTTTACTTTCCAAGTCAGAATGCCAACTTCAGCAGTGTCCTCAAGACACTAAATAAATATCTAATCCCTGCGTTGCACGGGGAAGGAGTTGCTGTTTTGCTGTCCGGTTTTGCCACTTGTCCTGGCTTGTTTTATGATACACGCGCCCAAGATGGGATATTATCTCGCATCAGAATACCAGGTGGGATTCTGGATAGTAAACAGTGTCATGCCATCGCAGACATAGCAGATCAGTGTGGGGGTGGCTATGTGGATGTAACTAATCGTGCTAACCTACAAGTCAGGGAAATTCGCACCGGGATCGATGCCGCAGTTCTGAAGCATTTACAGGATATGGGTATAGGTTCTCGCAATTCTGCTGTTGATCATATCCGCAATATTATGACCAGTCCCACAGCTGGTATTGATCTGCAAGAATTAATTGATACTCGTCCCTTTGTGCAAGCTTGGGATAATTACATAGTCGAGCATCCAGAGTTATCAGGACTGTCGGCCAAATTCAGCGTGGGTTTTGATGGTGGTGGTACAGTTTCAGTGGGCGATCGCCTCAACGATATCATGTTGGCGGCGGTCTTAGTGGCAGATAGCGTTTACTTTCGTCTTGCTCTCAGCATTGGCCCTAAAGGAAAGCCACCCGTTGATCTGGGAATTTTGTTACCACCAGATAAATGTTTATCAGTTTTGGCAGCTTTAGCTGAAGTCTATCTCACTCATAGTGATCCTCACAGTCAGCGTAAACAGCGTCTACGAGAAGTAGTGAATAATTTGGGTTGTGAAAATTATCTTCAGCAAGTTGCACAAAGACTGCCTTTTCCTTTATTGAAGACTAACTTTACTGCTGTGCCAGTAGAAAATAAGTATGGGCATCTTGGTATTCATCCCCAGCGTCAACCAGGTTTATTTTATATTGGTGTAGTTCTGCCTCTGGGTAGACTAGAAACTAAGCAAATCCGAGGTTTGGCTGATTTAGCAGAAAAATACGGTAATGGTATTCTCAGACTGACACCTTGGCAGAATTTGCTGTTAACTGATATTCCCCAGCAATGGCTGATTCATGTCAAAAGTGAATTAGTTAACTTAGGATTAGATTTCTCAGCCAGTAACCTCAAAAGTGCCTTAGTGGCCTGTTCTGGTAACAAAGGTTGTGCATCTGCGGCTACAGATACCAAAGCTGATGCATTGAAATTAGCAAAATACCTCGAAACTAGAGTTACCCTGAATCACCCAATTAATATTCACTTTAGCGGCTGCGAAAAATCCTGCGCCCAACATACTAATAGTGACATTACCTTAGTCGGTGTCAGCCTAGAGTCAGATAATAAAACTGTGGAAACTTATGACATTTATATTGGTGCAGGTGACAGCAACCAAAAATTTGGACGGGAAATTTATCAAAATGTAACCGTTGCCGAACTTCCTAGACTGATCAAGCAGATGCTACAAGTGTATAAAATCCAATGCCCAAATCCCGATGAAACCTTTGGGAAATTTGTCAATCGCTATGAAATTGCTCAATTAAAACAGTTATTCTCTTCAACTTACAGCCAGAAAATTTGTTTCTAATCTCCAGTCCCCAATCCTTAATCTCCCATGCCTGACTACATCCGAGACGCTAACGAAATTTACAAAACCTCCTTTGCAATTATTCGAGCCGAAGCTAATCTAGATGTGCTGCCACCCGATGTCGCTAAAGTTGCAGTGCGCCTCATTCATGCCTGTGGAATGACGGATATAGTCACTGACCTAGGATATTCCCCAGAAGCAGTAAAATCTGGACGCGCAGCACTAGCAGCAGGAGCGCCAATTTTATGTGATTGCCGCATGGTTGCCGAAGGTATTACCAGAAGCCGATTACCTGCAAATAACCAAGTTCTCTGCACCCTTTATGATGCGGAAGTACCAGCAATAGCTAAACGTTTGCGGAATACGAGATCGGCAGCGGCCCTAGAATTATGGCGCTTGCATCTCGAAGGGGCAGTGGTAGCCATTGGCAATGCGCCTACAGCACTATTTCGAATGCTAGAAATGTTAGATGGACGAGTGCCGAGGCCTGCCCTTATTTTGGGCTTTCCGGTGGGGTTTGTCGGTGCCGCCGAATCCAAAGCAGCCCTGGCAGCCAATAGCAGAGGTGTACCATTTTTAACATTACATGGTCGGCGTGGTGGGAGTGCGATCGCCGCCGCCGCAGTTAACGCCCTAGCAACAGAGGAAGAATAATCATGCAAACCAAAGGCCGTCTCTATGGAATTGGTGTAGGGCCTGGTGATCCAGAACTATTGACATTGAAAGCATTGCGACTATTACAAGCGGCACCTGTGGTGGCTTATCAGTCGGCGGTAGATAGAGAAAGTATAGCGCGGGCGATCGTCTCCCAGTATCTTACAGGCAATCAAATCGAGGTCTTATTTCACCTCCCCCGTGCCTTGGAACCAGAAACAGTAAGTGCCATTTATGACAAAGAAGTAGAACCCATTGCCGAACATTTAGCAGCCGGGCGGGATGTCGTGGTGTTATGTGAAGGTGATCCGTTTTTTTACGGCTCTTTTATGTATGTTTTTACACGTCTGTCTGAACAATACAAAACTGAAGTGGTACCAGGAGTTTCCTCACTGATGGCTTGTCCGGTAGCTTTGAGTGTACCTTTCACTTATTACAACGATATTATGACTGTTCTACCTGCCCCCATGCCAGCAGAAGAAATGATTACGCACCTACTAGCAACCGATGCCGCAGCGATTATGAAACTGGGGCGCCATTTTACAAAAGTGCGAGACATTTTACATCAATTAGGGTTGGCATCACGAGCATTATATATTGAGCGGGCAACAATGGCACAGCAAAGAATTGTCCCCTTGGATGAAGTTGATCCGGAGCAAGTACCTTATTTTTCCATGATTGTTATCCCGACTAAGAATCGGCTGTAGATGTCTAATTTCACAAAAAAAGCAGAGAAACAAATCCTCTGCTTAAACATGCGGTTAAATTGAGCTAATTCCCCAGCCTTTACAACTTATTGCCACACTCAGAGCAAAAGTTGTGTGTGGGAGCATTTGTTGTTCCACAATGGCTACAAGCAACGGGTTCTACTGAGGCTTTTGGTAGCTGCTTAGGTAAACCAATCATTTGAGCGTTGTTTTTACCTGGGGCTACCATTGGGTAACAGTTTTCGTCTTTGGTGACTCGGACATCAACGACTACTGGGCCATTATGTGCTAACATTTCGGCGATCGCATCGTTTAATTGATCCCGACTGCGGATTACCATGCCCTTAATGCCATAGGCTTTGGTTAAAAACTCTATGTCTGGCATCCCTACTTCCATGTTTGAGCAGGAGTAACGCTCGCCATAAAAGGCTTGCTGCCACTGGCGCACCATTCCCTGCCAGCCGTTGTTCATAATCACGGTCTTGACATTAATGCCATATTGTGCAAGCGTGCCTAACTCTTGTAAACACATTTGGAAACTGGCATCACCACTAATACAAATGACTTCTTCATCCGGGAAGGCCACCTTCGCACCCATAGCCGCAGGCACACCAAAACCCATTGTTCCTAAGCCAGCACTAGAAATCCAACGTCTGGGGCCATTTTTGAGGAATTGTGCTGCCCACATTTGGTGTTGACCCACGTCTGTAGTGTAAAACGCGTGGGGTGCTTGACGACTAATTTCGACAATCACCTCTTGGGGCGAAATGCTATCAGCATGATGAGGCACTTCTAGAGGATAATCTTGCCGCCAACGGTTAATTAAATTCAACCATTCTTGATTTTTATGAGGAATGTTCTTGATACCTGATTCTTGACAGCGACGCAACAAATCAGTTAAAACATTCCGCACATCACCAACTATAGGCACTTCGGGAACCCGATTTTTGCCGACTTCTGCCGGGTCAATATCAATGTGAATTACTTTGGCGTGGGAAGCAAATTCATCTAACTTGCCAGTTACCCGGTCATCAAATCTCGCACCAACACAGATTAGCAAATCGCAATCAGTGACAGCAAAGTTGGCGTAGGCTGTACCGTGCATTCCTAACATACCCAATGCTAGGGGATGATGTTCGTCAAAGGCACCAATACCCATCAATGTTGTGGTGACGGGAATGTTAAATAACTCAGCCAGGGCTTTAATTTCTTCGTGGGCACCAGAGGCGATCGCACCACCACCAACATACAATAGTGGTCGCCGACTTTCACGAATTAACTGGATTGCCCCATTAATCTGTCGGGGATTTCCCTTGACTGTAGGACGATACCCTCGTAGTTTCACAGTGCCAGGTTCTACGGGTACATAGTCACATTCTTCTAAAGCCACATCTTTGGGGACATCAATTAACACTGGCCCTGGTCTACCGGTGCTAGCAATATGGAAAGCTTCAGCCACAATCCGTGCCATGTCAGCCGGATCACGGACTACATACGAGTGTTTAACTACTGGTAGGGTAATGCCGTAAATATCGGTTTCTTGAAACGCATCCGTACCAATTGCTGCCCGTGGTACCTGCCCTGTAACCACAATCATGGGGATTGAGTCCATGTAGGCTGTGGCAATACCTGTCACTAAATTAGTTGCCCCAGGGCCAGAAGTACCAAAACATACTCCTACTTTACCTGTAGCACGGGCATAGCCATCTGCTGCATGGGCTGCACCTTGTTCGTGCCGCACTAAAATGTGCTTGATAGCACCAGTTGCTTCCACTTTGTACAGGTCATCGTAAATTGGCAGGATTGCCCCACCAGGATAACCAAAAATGTACTCAACTTCATGGCGTAAAAGACTGTCAAGCAAGGCAAAACCACCAGTTGCCCGCTTGGGCGCAACTACTGGCGATTTAGTGACAGCAGACTGATGATTCTCGGTTTGTGGAAGACTAGTTAGGGATGGCAAGCGCACGGTCACGGTCAAACCTCAGGCGATAGCTAAGTTAACACGTAAATTTTGTAGTCGATACTTCATTTTAATGGAAAACTTCCATCAAATCATCAAATAAAAATACAAAGATGCATACAAACCCAGAATTATGATGATTAACGAATGCTTTGAAGGCTGTTTACAGAAAGATTTATGATGCGCGAGTCCGTGATTGAGCAAGCCCTCGGATGCTTGCAGTCAAAATACGTATCTCATTAAGCACCCATCATTATGAGATTATTTCTCAATAAACTTGAGAAAATTTTATTCGCCAAAATGACTAAAATTTATACAGATCCGGAGTTGGATGAACTATGGGAAGAGGGTTTACAAACAGGAGAAATTACCTACCATGATGATGTGGTTGAAAGTGTTGAAAAGTGGCAGCATCCACTCAGGAAAGGTGTAGTTAGTAATATTCCTCTTTCCCAGGGACTCCGCACAGACATCACAAATTTTGAGTATCCAGCGATTTGGGGACATGATTATTATTGTCTCAATATCTGTTTATTTATAAACTTAGATACTCGACTTCTTCAATTCGTCGGGGATGTTTTTATTGACCCATGTTCCGCTCCGCTCCACGCAAGAGGAAAGGGCTTGCTCCCCCGCCTCTTCCTGTCAGACTGAATAGGGAAAGAACACTTCTAAGTAAGTAACTTTTATCACTTATTTTTTCTAAATATTCCTGAATAACACCAAGTACACCTGTCAAGATAAATATTGGTGTTCAGTCAACTGGAATACAATGAGTGAGATAAGTCTACTGATGATGGGTGTATTAACAGTAGGGCAACCCTCTTTGCCCCATAACTTACCAGAACAGTCTGTAATTGATTCAGAACAAGAGGTACAGCAGTCAAACCAGGGACAAATAGCTCAAATATTCCCAGATGCTGACATCACACCCCCGGAATTTGTACCGTCGGATAGTAGTTCTCAAGACTTATCTACTGACTCGAATACAGAGTATCAAAATCTACTTAATAAAGTTGTTGACAAGGCTCATGCTCAAAGCACTTCCATCTTGTCTAAATCTCAGAAATCCCGCCCTGTAATCTCAGAAATACCTGAACCAGAAAGCATAGCAGAATTTTCCCCATCTCTTTCGCCTTCCCCAGAGTCAGAACCAGATGAACCAATGTCTCAAATCACATCGGTGTCTCAACTGGATGATGTCCAACCCTCTGACTGGGCTTTTGCTGCTTTACAGTCGTTAGTGGAACGCTATGGTTGCATTGCTGGATATCCAGTTGGTACTTATCAAGGTAACCGTGCTATCAGTCGTTATGAATTTGCCGCTGGTTTAAATGCTTGTATAGATAAAGTTGAAGAATTAATTGCTAGTAATCAAACAAACACGATTAATCATGATGATTTGATAGCACTGCAAAGGTTACAAACCGAGTTTCAGGAAGAACTACAGCAATTACAGCAGCGTGTGTCAGGACTAGAAAACCAAACTAGTCAATTGCAGGCAAATCAGTTTTCTACCACTACCAGACTATTTGGTCAAGCAATTTTTAGCGTCCAGGGAACAAATAGCCCAAATGTAGATTTATTTCCCAGAGATGGGATACCAGACCGTCAAGGGCAAACAAATTTAACTTTCACAAATAGCGTCCAATTAACCTTAGCTACTTCGTTTACAGGGCGAGATTTACTGTTAACAGGACTATCGGCGGGAAATTTGGGTTCGTCTGCACCCTTTGTATTTACTAACATGGGGCGATTAGGTTTTGAGTCTAATACAGAAAATAATCTGGTACTCAACGACTTGTCTTACAGATTTTCTCTCTCCGATAATTTGGGAATTGTCGTAGGTACAGCCGGTGTTAACCCCAGCAGCACATTTCGCGGGATTAATCCCTTAGAAGGTTCTGGTGATGGCGCAATTTCTCAATTTGGTCAGCGTAACCCGATTTTGGGTATTGGTAACGGCACTGGCGGTATAGGTTTTGACTGGCAAATTAGCGATCGCCTGAGTTTACAGGGCGTGTATAGTGCCGAAATTCCCAGCTTTCCTGGCAACAGCAATCAAGCGGGACTATTTGGTGGTAAATATACAGCAGGCGCGCAACTCACAGTTGCACCAAGCAATAACGTCGATGCGGGGGTGCATTATCTTTACTCCCACTCCCCTAATGATTTATTAGGAACAGCTACTGGTGATGCTCAATTAATTTCACCTTTCGCAGAGACAACAGCTTTTAATACCCACGCTGTGGGAGCCACTGTCGCCTGGCGTGTCAACCCGAACTTACAATTAGGCGGTTGGGGGGGGTTTTCATCTTCCAAACCAGTAGACCTTTCAGGTAGCGTAGAAACTACCAACTGGATGGTATTTGCAGCTTTGCCTAATCTGCTACGTCCTGGTAACTTAGGCGGCGTTCTCGTGGGACAACCCCCCAAAATTACCTCTAGCACCTTACCTGAAGGCTTCAATTTTCCCAACTTTTCCGATGGTGGCACACCGGGCGGACGCAGTGATACATCACTCCACGTAGAACTTTTTTATCGCGCCCAAATCAATGAAAATATTGCTGTGACACCAGGCTTATTCGTGATTTTTAATCCTGATCACAACGCGGCTAATGACCCCTTGGTAGTTGGGGCATTAAGAGCAACCTTCCGGTTTTAATTTCGTACGGATGTAAATGTAATCACAAGGGGTTTAACCCCTAGTACGTATTTCCCAACTATTAGCGATCGCCAGAAAAAAGTAGGGATGCAGGGGTGAAGAAATTTTCCCATTTCTGCCTCATTTCTCTCATCTCCTTTAAATTAATGGAGCTAATTTTTCATGCAATTAAATTCATCAGCTACTAAATTGGGTCTTGCAGTTATTAGCAGTAGCACTTTGGCTGCATTTATCTTGGCTGTAGGCGGAACCAGTGCTTCGGCTCAACTTACCATTCAAAGTACTGGGACATTATCAGGAACTCTCCAACTGCCTAGCTTTAATCCCAATTTCAATAACCGAGTTACTCGCATTGATACCGATGCTAGTGGTGCTTACTCGCGCAATATAGGTACTAGGAATAATCCTAATTATGTTCCCGTATATCAGTCAGACTATGTAAAGGTTCAAACACGCACCGATGGCAGTCTGCATTATTTTGTAGATTTTAAAGGCATTCCGGTAATTTCTGCCAATGGTATCCTCAATTCGCCAGTACTATCTGGCGGTGAGTTGACATCTTTCAATTATCAAGGAAAAATACCAGGAACTTTATTTCAAGGTGTAGTTCAGGATGAGTTTGGACTCACAAGAGGCTTTTACACAGGTGTAGTGACCGATCCGAACACCGGACAACAGTATCAAGGTACTTTTGAAGTCAGTGGACAAGGGCCAAGATATAGCGATCGCAATGGTGGAGAAAGTCCCACTGTTTTTGATTTCAAGTCTGATTTACCAGGTAAACCAACCGTCACCACCTGGGAAATGAATGACTCGCCCTTGGTAAGATTGACAATCAAAGTACCGGCAGATGCTACTCTCGTCACAGCGCCAGCACCTGTCACCGCGCCAATTAGTAGTACCCCAGCGCCAGCACCTGTCACTGCGCCAATTAGTAGTACCCCAGCGCCGGCACCTGTCACTGCGCCAATTAGTAGTACCCCAGCGCCGGCACCTGTCACGCCACCAATTAGTAGTACACCAGCACCGACACCTGTCACCGCGCCAATTAGTAGTACACCAGCGCCGACACCTGTCACCGCGCCAATTAGTAGTAACCCAGCGCCGACACCCGTTATTGCACAGGTATTAACCTCACAGACACCTTCAATTGATACCAATGAGTTTAATTTCTCTTTACCCTCCATTACTCCCAATATAGAATTTAGTAATGGTAATTCATTTGCTGCCAATCCAGTGGGGTTAGAAACATCTGCCGTTGATCTAGGTAGTTGTTCACAAAATTCCGTAAATTGTCCTACCAGATCCACTACATTGAAACAAGCAATTGGCCCTCGCAGTCGAGTTTTGATGCGTTAATTCACAGATATCAGTTTTTAATACTTGTAGGACTTACGCACTCGCCACGAAAATTAAGGCTTCGAGATTGATTCCCTACTGTCGCAATGACGGAAATACGTGGTTGGTTACATAAGTCCTGACTTGTTCTACATCTCCCGAAGGTAATTCAGGGAGTTTTTTTTGGTTTTCTCATCTCAGCTCATCCTTGTGAGTGATTCCTTTGTCGCTTTCAATTTTCTAGCTATACTAGATACTTAAGTCTAATTATTCAAAAATTAACAGTAGCAATTTTCACAGTCCACCCCTCATAGTCACATTTTATCCTGCACACATTTTGCCAGTAAGCAACTATGAAAGAGGAATTGATCGCCACGTTTTTACAGATCTTACGCTTTAATATGCGTTGGATGACTTGGAATTTATTTTTGGCTTTTATACCTTTGGCTTTGAGTGTTTGGTTATTTCGCACCAGACGCGGCCGTTCTTGGGTGTGGTGGCTAGGATTCCTGGTTTTCTTTGCGTTTTTGCCAAATGCGCCTTATTTATTGACCGATGTGATTCACTTTGTTGACGACATCCGCCGGATTCAATCAGTGTGGATGATTACTTTAGTGCTAATTCCTATTTATCTACTAGTAATTTTAGCTGGGTTTGAAGCCTACGTAATATCTTTAATTAATTTAGGTTATTATTTACATCGTATCGGTAAAAGCCAATGGATTTTGGGAGCGGAAATGATTACCCATGCTCTTTGTGCCATTGGTATTTATTGGGGTAGGTTTTTGCGTTTTAATAGTTGGGATTTCGTAACTCAACCCGATGCCATATTAACAAAAGGTATAGAAGAATTGCTTGGTAGACAGCCGTTAGTAATTATCGCTATTACCTTTGTAATTCTTGCGGGTTTGTACTGGATTATGAAACGAGCATCTTTGAGTTTTGTGGTACAACCACACCAGGGGACAGGCATTCAGCCACGGCAAACTAATCAAACTAATAGTGACCTATCTTAATTAGGTAAGCATTGCCAATCTCGCTCACAACCTCCTTTCTGGACATGACTAGAAGGAGGTTATTTTTTATCTAAGTAGGACGGCGTAAATAATTAAAGGTTTGTAGTGAGGACTTTAGTCATCAAATAAGGGCTGTTCGCGCAGCGTTCCCGTAGGGTAGCCCTTACTACGAAATGAATTTTAATTATTTTATATTGCTTAACATAGTTTGGTTTTTTCACCTCGTTCTACTTATCTCAAGAATGATGGATATGGCAGCTATTTTCCGATATTGATGGACTCTGAAGTGTTGTATAAGTTAAAACAAGTAATTAACAACACTTACAAGAAATCATATGTATAAATTTATCAGGCAAGCTCTCATTAGTGTAGCCGTAGTCAGCATAACCACTTTGGCTAACCAGCCTAGTAGAGCAGAAGTATTCACTGGGCAATCTGGTAATGTTCGAGCAGAAATATCTTACGAACAGTCAGAAGAATATCAGTATAAAAATGTGAGATTGCAAATTATGCGGGCAGGTAAAAAGATTTTAGATCGAACCTTGCCCCAAGATAGTGAATATGACAGACCTATTGGCGGGTTGTTGACAGATAATAGTAATTTACCCGTCCTAGACTTAGATGGAAACAAAGAACCAGAAGTAATTGCTGATTTTTTTACAGGAGGAGCGCACTGTTGTTTATATTCATTAATTTACAAATATGGCAGCAAATCCCAGCAATACGGTCAAATTCAGCATAAATGGGGTAATGGTGGTTATCACCTCAAAGATGTAGATCAAGATGGAATACCAGAGTTTGTCAGTCAAGACGATCGCTTCGCCTATAGTTTTGCTTCCTATGCTGCGTCTGGTTACCCACTACAAATTTGGCAGTATCGCCAAGGAAAAATGATTGATGTTACCCGTCGCTATCCCCAGTTAATCTACAATGCCGCCTTTCAGCAATGGCAAACTTATCTTGAGGCGAAAAAACAAGGAGATGACGGTAAAGGTTTTTTAGCGTCTTACTTGGCAAATAAGTACATGATAGGACAAGAAAAAGATGGTTGGCAAAGGGTACAGCAGGTTTATAAACAAAGCGATCGCACACAATTTTTTGCCGATTTACGGAAGTTTTTGCGCGAAACTGGATATATCAAGTAATTCGTCATTAGCAATCAAGTTTTTTGCGGGCTGCGGCTAAGATTAAGCGTTGTTCAGCACGAGCGATCGCTCTATAAGTTCTCTCTACGGCTTCTGGTTCTACGGAAATAGAAGTAATACCAAGTTGGACTAATTGATCAATGATTTCTGGATAAATTGCTGGTGCTTGTCCGCAGATGGAACAAGGTATTCCCGCATTTTTTGCCATCTGGATCAGTTGGGCGATGGCCTTGATTACTGCTGGATGACGTTCATTAAAGACTGTTGTTAGTTGTCCTTGTTCTCGATCTACTCCTAGCAATAGTTGTGTCAGGTCATTTGTCCCAATGGAAATTCCCGCTACACCGGCTTTGACATATTCTGGCAGCAAAAACAACACACTTGGCACTTCTGCCATCATCCATAGTTGAAACTGGGGTACTTGGGTTAATCTTGCTTGCTCGACTTTTTGCCGACAAAAAGAAAATTCTTCTACACTGCGAACAAACGGCAACAAGAGGTGAATATTACTGTAGCCAGATTGCTGTACAGTAGCTAAGGCTGTCATTTCCAACTCAAAAACCGCCGAATTTTGCACATAACTGAATGTGCCGCGATCGCCTAAGGTCGAATGTGTTACAGAATGTAGTTCGTGAGTTGATAATGGTAACTCGTGTGATGGCATCGATTGCAGTGAAGGAGGCGATCGCCAATCTAAAGAACGATAAAAAACTGGTCGTGGTGCAAAAGCACGCGCAAACTGCATAATGGCAAAAGACCATTTTTCTAACAGTTCTGCTTTGCGGCCACTTGTGATCCAACTATGGGGATGTTGTCCCTCTAAGATGTTGAGTAACATCATTTCGGAACGCAATAAACCCACTCCATCCACAGGTAAGCTTTGTGCTTGCTCTATTAAACTAGGCTGACTCAGGTTCACGAGTAACTCAGTAGCAATCATAGGTAGGTGAGGGGCTGCGTGACCCTTTCTGGGATTGGGGGATGATGGAGAAATGGAGGAATAAGGGGAATTTAGGTCTTGAGTCTCTCCCTCTCCTAGTTTGTCTCCTTTGATGCGATAAACTTCTCCCCGATCACCATCCAAAAGCAACCTTTCGCCGTTGTGAATCAGGACTGTAGCGTCTGCTGCGTTAACAACTGCTGGAATACCTAATTCCCTAGCCAGAATTGCTGCGTGACTAGTTAATCCTCCCTGAACTGTGATAATACCTACAACTTGATGTAGTAAAGGCAACCAATCAGGTGTGATGGCCGATACTATTAAAATCACGCCTTGGGGTATTTGTTCGGGTTTATTTTGGGAATTGACAATTACATGAGCAGTTGCTGCTATCCGCCCCCCTGATGCCCCTAGTCCTTTGATGAACTGTAAACGAGGAATTGTAGATTGAGGGGCATTGACTTGAGTGAGGTAGAGATTGGGTGTTGGGGCTTCTTCAGAGATAGTCCATTTAATGGTAAAGTTTTGACCTATTTCACTCACAAGTTGATTTCCCAGAGTGATTACTTGTTGTAAATATTCTTCTGGTAAAGCGTACTGTTTTTGTTGGGCTTCCTCAAGGACATAGGCCACTATATCAGTATTATCTGCGGTTACAACTGACTTCGATGAATCCTCTGTGGCGCTATCATCAAAACGATAAGCCAGCATTTTATTACCTAGATGTCGCTCTAGTACTACCCCAGTTTCATGTTGAATATAATATGCATCGGGTAAGACATCACCTTTGGCGATCGCTAATCCTGACCCCCAAGTTGCTTCGATTGTCCACCCCGAAGAATTAGCATTAAGTAGACCACTAGCGATGGCATTCTGCACTGGTTGCACTAACACAGCTAAATTAATTTGTTGCAAACTAATGCCTGCCCGTCGCCAATACAGGAGACTCCTGGCACGAAACATCTGACTCCAAGTACGCTTTAAAGCCGAGGCGATCGCTTCTTCATGGCAACGGCAAAAAATCGACTCCAGCAACCCAGAAGTATTTCCTACTGCCGACGTAGTTGTGGATAATGCCAACGTGGGGCGCAAAATTACATGACTAGTTTGCCATTCTCTAGCAGCAGCAAAAATTGTCCTCACCCATTCCTGTGGGACATTTGCTGTCAGAATTTCCTGACGTAACCGCCCAGCTACTTGCTGAAGTTGCCGCCAATTAGATACGTCCAGATGCAAAGAAGAATAGGGCAAGTCTGCAACTAAAGACTCTGGACTGTTGAGAGTTGCTAAAAATTGTCGCAAAACTTCTGCCGAGATGACAAAACCGGGCAGCACCGGGTAGCCACGCTGCGTAATTCTGCTCAAGTAAAATGCTTTGTCACCTACTTTGGCGCGGTCTTGCAGTTTAATTTGGTTCAGCCAGTAGAGTTTATCCACTCAATTTGTTAGTTGTCTGTTGTCTATTTGTCGCTATGAATATTCCGCCTTGGTACATTTTCGGTTTTTATCCATAAAATTTTTATCAGCCAGAGTTTCTCCTATTTATATTTGATAAGTACCTGAATAAAATTACTTACCTTATTTTTGTGCGCCCTTAGATGTAACCCTTAATAGCCTATGTCCTTCTTGAGTTTATGTGAAATTTAACAATGTGAGGTAGGATACTATCTAGCATGTAGTTTTTTCCAGATCAATGCTCAGATAATCAGTATCAATCTATATTCTGAGTTACTAGTTTTTGCATAGTTTTCGTCAACTATATGATCAAGTAATTATATAAAATGTAGTATTTTTTACCATATTTACAATTGCTAAATACTTACTATCTTGCACCCGATGATTTGCTGAATATCATTTTTAGGTTATCCCTGGCTTTGTTATTCGGCGCAATTATTGGTATAGAACGCCAATTTAAGAAAAAACCAGCAGGTTTAAGAACTCATATGCTGGTAAGTCTTGGTGCAGCAATGTTTATCATTATACCTTTGCAATTCACTTTACTCGAACCAAGTGCTGATGCCATCAGCCGTGTTATCCAAGGTGTGGCAACTGGCATCGGTTTTATGGGTGCTGGAGAAATTGTGCGCGAATCTTCTCAAGACTCTCGTCGCCCGGAAATTCATGGATTAACATCAGCAGCATCTGTATGGGTTTGTGCCGCGTTGGGAATTGCTGCTGGAGTTGGTTTGTGGCAGCTAGGATTAATTGCTGCTATTCTAACTTTTTTAGTCCTTAATATATTTAAAAAATTAGAAAAACATCCTCCTACACTATAAATTTGGTATTTAACTTGAGTTCGGGATCATCAAAAACCCGATTCTGTCGTGATTCTGGCTGAATACTTAGGAATGTGGATTTAATAAAATACAGAACCTCACCCCCAACCCCTCTCCTTG
>NZ_CAWUDM010000040.1:0-54059 GCF_963920855.1 Nostoc sp. CCY0012
TGTTACTGTTTTTTCAACTTGAGACTCCAAAAAGTTTTCTGCACCACTAAGCTGTGGATGTCTCGCCTCTGTACAAAAATGGGGATTTACGGCTGAGTTATGTGGTTTGGCAAGAGGGAATTAGTCCGTTTATTATCGTGGAATTGCTTTCACCTGGGACTGAAAGAGAAGATTTAGGGCAGACTTTGCGAGATGCGGCAAAACCCCCAACAAAATGGGAAGTCTATGAACAGATTTTAAGGATTCCTTATTATGCAATTTTTGATCGTTATAAATACGAATTTAGAATATTTAAATTAGATGGTGGTCGTTATGCAGAAGTAAGTTTATCAGATTCTCGTTTTTGGATTCCCGAAATCGAGTTAGGTTTAGGAGTTTGGCAAGGAAGTTATCACAATATTCAGCAGCCTTGGTTACGTTGGTATGATGCTACAGGTAATTGGGTTTTGACTCCTACTGAACAAGAAAGACAACGTACTGAACAAGAAAGACAACGTACTGAACAAGAAAGGCGGCAAAAAGAACGATTGATAGAACAGTTGCGATCGCTTGGCGTGGAACCGGATTTAGAATAAAGATTATTAATCAAAAAGGATGTGTATCATAAAATTTGCTTGATTTGCTCCATAGCATATTTATAATATTCTGCGTTCCCTTCTTTTTTATATAAATTTGCAGCAGTTTCAAAATCTTGAATTGCTTGTTGTTTAAATCCTAACATAGACTGAACAATCCCCCGATTGTAGTAAGCAAGAGCATAATCAGGTTCAATATTGATCAATTTGGTATAGTCACTAATTGCATCGTGGATATCTCCTACATGAGAAAGAGCTAACCCCCTTTCGTAATAAGCAACAGCATTTTTGGGATTGATATTGATAGCTTGTGTATAATCATTAATTGCACCGCGGATATCCCCTAAACGAGAAAGAGCTAACCCCCTTTCGTAATAAGCAACAGCATTTTTGGGATTGATATTGATAGCTTGTGTATAATCATTAATTGCACCGCGGATATCCCCTAAATGAGAAAGAGCATTTCCCCTTTCGTAATAAGCAACAGCAAAATTAGGATCAATATTAATAGCTTGGGTATAATCTTCAATTGCACCCGCCTTATCATCCAGGTCATCACGAGCATTCCCCCTTTCGTAATAAGCAACAGCAAAATTAGGGTCAATATTGATAGCTTGGGTATAATCTTCAATGGCACTTTGGTGATCATACCAGTAATAGCGAGTTAACCCCCGACTATAGTAAGCAACAGCAAAATTAGGGTCAATATTAATAGCTTGGGTATAGTCGTCAATTTCACCCTGGTGATCATCCAAATAATATCGAGCTAACCCGCGTTCATAGTAAGCAATAGCAAAATTAGGGTCAATATTAATGGCTTGGGTATAATCATCAATTGCGCCCTGGTGATCATCCAAATAATAGCGAGCTAACCCGCGTTCGTAGTAAGCAATAGCAAAATTAGGGTCAATATTGATAGCTTGAGTATAATTTTCAATTGCATTCTGGTTATTTCCTAAATTAAAGTTAGCAAGTCCCCTGTGGTAGTAATATTGAGCATCATCAACTTCGGAAGATATCAAATCATCTAAATAGGTACGTAAACCGCCAGCATATAGCAGTTCATTTATTCCTATTGAAGCTTTATCACTAGTCACAATAATCATATTAGTTGGTAAAAATCCCGCTAATATGAGATGATATTCAGGCTGTGCTTCGTTCACTTCCTCTTGAATTAAAATACAAACTAAAACGGAATTTTTTTCAATTTCTTCTCGACTAATTGACCATTGAAGTTGCTCAAACTTGCCATGTCGAGCTTTAACCTGAATACCAACAGATGAATCAGAAGTTAAGGTGAAATCAACTTTTCCATCTCCACCAATACGTTTTTCGTAGTCAACCTCAGTTACAAAGTCACCTAAACGAGTTTTTAAAACTTCCTCACCCAGTTTTCCCTTCATATTGTTGATAAAAACATTACGAATAGGATTTGAAGAAGTTCGTTTATATTTGTCAGCCATCTTCCAGCAAAAATCTCGTAATTGCTTTAATCTCTCACCAGAGATGACAGTCAACTCACTATGCTTTCCTTCGTTTTCACAAAGTAGTAAATCACTAGATTCTAGTCTGGCTATAAAATCTGCCTGTTGTGCTTTAAGTATTGTTTTCCAGTCCATTTGTCAAAATTAACCTTCGTCTGACAAGGAAGATTCAATTTAGTATGCCCTTTAAAGTGGCTAAACTCACTAATCTTCATTAACTTGTAAAAACGAAAATTTTGATTATTTTTGCTGACTTGTACTGAAAAATGGAATTACCTAGGCTAAAAAATGTTCAGCTAACTTTAAAAGTCACAAAACAGGTTAATGATGCTATTACAGCATTACCTAAACTAGATATAACTCGCGCTACTTCTGCAATTGAGTTACTGCAAACCCTCAAAGCAATTTGTAAATTATAGTTGAATTTCTATCTCCTTCGATTTGTAGAACTAGGTGTTGGTGTTGGTGTTGGGCTGGGTGCGGGTACAGGAGGATATGGTCTACCTTCTAGAATATCAAGTTCCCGTTGTGCATCTTTAATACTCTCTCTATCCCCTCTTTGTCGAAAGAGTCTCAGTGCTTGGCGAAAATCTGCGATCGCACCTGATTTATTACCTTGTTTTGTGCGAGTTACACCGCGGTTATAATAAGCTAAACCATATTGGGAATTAATAGCGATCGCCTGGGAGTAATCTTCATTAGCAGCTTTATATTTTCCCAATTGCAGATTTACATTACCACGGTTGTTGTAAGCCGCTGCATCTTGAGAATTAAGTTCAATGGCTTTGGTATGATCTTCAATAGCCTCTTGATAATTTCCAAACGAAAAGCGGTGTATACCTCTATGATTATAAGCTGCTGCCCATTGAGGATTTAACTGTAAAGCTGTATTATAATCTTCATTAGCTTCTAATCTATACCCCATTTCACTATATAAATCACCGCGATTTAGATATGCCGCTGCATAATTGGGATTACGATTAATCGCTTGTGTATATTCCCTAATAGCTGCGTATTTTTGATTATTACTAGCGTGGATTAAACCTATTTGATAATGAGGTCTAGCATCCTTGTCATCAATACTAATTATTTTCTCAAAATCTTGCATCGCTGTTTTTTGAAGTTTCAGGCGACGGCGCAGGATACCCCGTTGTAAATAAGCGTCGGTATAATTAGGTTGCAGTCTTATAGCTGTACTAAAGTCTTCATTTGCCCCTTTATTATCCTTCATCTGGACACGGGCTAAACCTCTTCCATAGTAGGCGTAGGTATTTTTAGAATTTAACTCAATTGCTTTGCTGTAGTCGGCGATCGCTTCTTTATATTTGCCCAATGCATACAAAGAAAATCCTCTATCATAATAAGCACTAGCATTTTGCGGGTTCAGTGTAATCGCCTTGCTAGAATCAGCTTCTGCTTGCTGATAATCTCCCAATTTATAAAAGGCATTACCGCGTTTATTGTAAACCAGGGCATTTTGAGGATCGAGTTCAATCGCCAGGGTGAAATCTGCAACTGCTGCTTGATAATTTCCGGCTTGATAATTTCTCACTCCATCCTCATATAACTGTTCCACATTAACTTCAGTTATTACAGGTTCAGATGGCTGAAAAAACCAAGCCGCCATCGCAATTGTCATACAACTAGCTATCCCTGCCATAATTAGCCAGATTTTTGTCTGACTTGGTTTTTGTCTGACTACCTTACCACTTTTTAACTGCTGTATATCTTTTAAAACTTCAGTTACAGACTGGTAGCGCTTCCGGTAATTAAAACGCACCATTTTATCGATAATTTTGGCTAATTCTTTACTAACTTGTATATTTTTATTCCACCAAATAATTTCACCTGTCAGCAGACTTTTTTGATTTTGTAATCTAGAAATTTCGTTTGCAGGTAACCCGATGAGTGCGGCGATCGCAACTATCCCTAAAGCATAGATATCGCTATTATATTGAGGTTCTCCACGTAATTGTTCTACCGGGACATATTCTATATTGCCCACAATAGTAGTCACAACTTCCTGAACAGCACTAAAGTCAACCAACACTAATTTTTGATCCGACTCTCGCCGAATAATATTTGCTGGTTTGATGTCTCCGTGAATTACCTCACGGCTATGAACAAACTCTAAAACTTCTAATACTTCTAATAAAAAACTAATTACCTGTTCTTCTGTCAGAGGCTTTCCTCGTAAACTTTCTTCAGCTAAATTATTACCATTAATAAATTCTTGAACTAGATAAAATTCTGAATTTTCTTCAAAATAAGCAACTAACTTTTGGATTTGTCCATGTTCCTGTCCCAGTTGCTGCAAAGTTTCCGCTTCTTGTACAAATAGGCGTTGCAGATTTGCCAAATTTTGCAGATTTTCACTACCAGGATGTAACTGTTTAACGACCAACTGGCTACCAGGAATGATAGCATCTTCAACTAAATAAGTTTGTACTACCTCCTCCACATTCAGGACTTTCAGAATCCGATAACGTGCATCCAAAATTTGACCATTCATAACTTCCTCAGTGATCCTACTTATAAAATTTCGGTTATGTAATTTAAGAAAATTGTAGTCTGAATCACTGCGGAATGGGGGGATAGGGAAGATAGGGAAAAGTTTCTTTTCTATTCTCCCTTGTCTCCTTGTCCCCTTGCCCCCTTGTCCTCTTACGCTGGGACTACAAATTTTTCGCTACCAGCTAATTCAAAAGCGCTGTGAATTGCTTGTAAAGCTTTAACACCTTGTTCTTGGGCTACGACACAGCTAATTTTAATTTCTGAGGTAGCAATCATTTGGATATTGATTTGGTTGTGGGCTAAAGCTTCAAACATTTTAGCGGCAACACCTGGTTGTCCAACCATGCCGGCACCAACGATACTAACCTTGGCGATGGCATTATCTAACACCACTTCACCCCATCCTAATTCAGCTGCTACTTGGGTGAGCATTTTTTGGGTATTTTCCCCATCTATCCGCGAGACGGTGAAGGCAATATCTCGTCTAGGAATACCATCAACTATGCGACAACGTTGAGATTGAATAATCATATCTACGCTGACATTGTGTTGTGCCAACAGTCCAAACAACCTCGCTGCCATGCCTGGCCTGTCTGGTACTTGGCGAATGGCCAGACGCGCTTGGTTCATATCTAAAGCCACACCGCGAACAGGAGGGGGAGTGGTGAGTTGGGAGTTGGGAGTTGAGGAAGATAAGAGGTTTTGTTCTTTTTCTCCCCTTGTCCCCTTATCCCCTTGTCCCCCTATTCTCTGGTTTTCGGGAATCTCAAAGGCTTGACGTAATGCAGCCACGGCGCGATCGCCTTCTGCGGCATCTACTACGCAACTAACTTTGACTTCACTTGTGGAAATCATCTGAATGTTCACCTTGGCTTCCGCTAAGGTGGCAAACATCTTGGCTGCAACTCCAGGGCGGCCAATCATCCCTGCGCCCACAATGCTGACTTTGGCAATATGTTGTTCTATCATCACTTCTGCTTCGTCAGTGTTGGGGTGAGACTGACTCCTCAAGGCTGGGGCGATGGCAGATGCTACTGCTTCGGCGCGTTTTAATATGGGTGTAGTAACGGTAAAAGCAATGTCGTTACTATTACCTTCATGTATTGATTGAATAATCAAATCTACGTCTACTTTTTGTCGGGATATTTCCCCAAATAATCTGGCTGCTACCCCTGGTTTATCGGGTACGCGCAACAAAGCAACTTTAGCTTGGTCTGTGTCAAATTCTACATCATCTACAGGACGGGCAATTTCTAAATTAATGAGCGATCGCCCTTGGGGTTTAGGCGATGTCACCCAAGTACCGGGATCATCTGTCCAGCTAGATCTCACCACTAGGGGAACGCCATAGTTGCGGGCAATTTCCACGGCGCGGGGATGTAGCACTTTTGCCCCTAAACTTGCCAGTTCCAGCATCTCGTTACAGGTGATTGCATCCATTAACTGGGCTTCGGCTACAAGGCGGGGATCTGTAGTTAAAATACCTGGTACATCCGTATAAATTTCACAAAAATCAGCCTGGATTGCCGCAGCCAAAGCCACTGCTGATGTGTCGGAACCACCACGCCCCAAGGTGGTAATTTCCATATCTCGAATGCTAGATATACCTTGAAAGCCGGCTACTACAACTACTTTTCCTTGATTAATATGACGAGTCAGGCGATCGGTTTCAATATGTAAAATCCTGGCGCGAGTGTGTTCAGCTTCAGTCACAATTCCTACTTGCGCGCCAGTCATGGAAATTGCTGGCTGTCCAATTTCCTGCAATGCCATACTGACTAAAGCAATGGTTACTTGTTCACCAGTGGAAAGCAGCATATCCATTTCCCGGCGGTTGGGACTTGCAGAAATTTCCTTGGCTATTTTCACCAGTCCATCTGTGGTTTTACCCATTGCAGACACCACCACTACCAAAGAGTTTCCTGCTTTTACAGTCTTGTAAACACGCTGTGCAACAGCCTGAATACGTTCTACTGAACCGACAGATGTACCACCGTATTTTTGAACTATGAGCGCCATAATGTTTATCTTAAATCAAAATTTGCGTACTTTCACCCATACCCCGCCGCTTCGGGAGGACTGAAAAGCATTGCCAGTTGTTTAGTTTATTAATATCAGAATCAGTGCCGACAAAAAACCGATAGTATAGGTTTTTTGGTGATTTTTTGGACAATGGACTAAAAATTACTGTACATCACAGTCTGTTGACTGTTATAGCAAAGGTTAAGACTCTAGTATACTGTGTGAGCAGCACGGTTAAATCATTTGAAAATACAAGATAACGCCCATGTAGCCACCGTGATTTGACATCTCAATGTATATCTTGTGAATGTTGCGTTTTTGTAATATCAAAAATAAGCGATTTAAGTCATATTGATTCATCTGCATTAATGGATAATCAAACGCTTTCCCCTTGAATAAGTTTCCCAAATTATGCACAAAGGGAATATATTTATTTACCCATTCTTTAACTTTTTCTAGTGGGGAAGCTTCTCTATAATATGTAAAGTGTACAACACCAACACCATGACTTTCCAAATGGTCAAGCATATTTTGTAAAATTTTTTCACCTCTTTTAGGTGAAATATGTTGAAACACAATAAACGAATGCATAAAATTAAACTTTTTTTCTGCTATGCCGGAAAAATCATCATCTGATTTGATTAATTCAATATTTTGCAGATGATTAAGTTCACAGTTTCTTTGTGCCTCGGCTAGCATAGATTCAGAAATATCTAAACCTACAACATGAAGGGAATTTTTAGCTAAAGGTATTAATATTCGTCCAACTCCGCAACCAAAGTCCAATGATTGCCTTGGTTCAAAGCTGGCATCTAAGTATTTTTTAATATTGCTAATAATAATTTTTAAGTCTTCATCGCCTGATTTAAAAAAATCTAAATAAGCATCATTGTCAAGGTTGTTGATTCGGTATTTATTTGAACTCAAAACTCCAAAATAGGGGTCTTTAGAACCATACTTTTCCCATTGTTTATCAGAATTTTTCATTGATAAAAATCAAATATTTAAACAGTTTTAATCTAATAAAATAGAACATTAGCACAAATCACAAAAACTTCGGCTTACCTCGACTTCCGTTCCATCGAGCGAAGTCGAGATGCTCGGTACAAGTCGCTCAGTGGACGAGAGCAAAGGGGAAAGACTGGGAAGTCCCTTGTATTCCGCCCTAGTCAAGCGCCCTGGAAGGGCGGGGCTTCTTACCCATATTCCGCTTTGCTCCACGCAAAGGAGAAGGGCTTGCCCCCCCTGCTCCCTGCTCCCTTCCCCTATTCCTCTTGGTGATTATTTGAACTGTATATTTATTCACCTTAATATTGGTCTTGGGGCATAGATTTTATATTTTTAATTAACCATTTGTCAAAAATTGACACATTTGTTTTATAATCTTTAGACAATCAGCATAATTGTTTTATTAAAAATCTGTAGCGGTCAACAGCCATGTGTATGAGAAGCTGTGCCGGGGCTGTTATGCAATAAGATTAGAGGAATGCAAAATGTCAAATAGCCCAGGGTTGTATATTCTACTAGTCAGTGTTCACGGATTAATTCGTGGTAAGAATTTAGAATTAGGAAGAGATGCTGACACGGGTGGACAAATTAAGTATGTCCTAGAACTCGCTCAAGCTTTAGCCGCCAACCCACAAGTAGAACGTGTAGACCTGGTAACTCGTTTGGTCAATGATCCCAAAGTGAGTTCGGACTATGCCCAACCCGTAGAAGTTCTATGTGACAAAGCCCAAATCATTCGTGTTAACTGCGGGCCGCGTCGCTATCTCCGCAAAGAAGTTCTCTGGCCACATTTAGATAACTTTGCTGATGAATTACTCAAACATCTGCGCCAAGTAGGAAAATTACCCCACGTCATCCATAGCCACTACGCCGATGCTGGATATGTGGGTTGTCGGATTGCTGGTTGGTTAGGTGTACCACTTGTACATACTGGTCACTCCCTGGGACGTGTGAAACAACAACGGCTTTTAGAGCATGGAACCAAAAGGGAAACCATTGAAAGCACTTATCACATTAGTACACGCATTGAAGCCGAAGAAAACACTTTGGCAAGTGCAGCATTAGTCATCGCCAGTACCCATCAAGAGGTAACACAGCAGTACGGTATTTACGACCACTATCAGCCCAATAGAATGGTTGTAATTGCTCCTGGGGTAGCACTGAAAAACTTCTACCCAGTTCCCCAAGATTGGCAGGAGCCGCCCATTTATGAAGATTTAAAAAGATTCCTCAATAATCCTCAAAAGCCCATCATTATGGCGCTTTCCCGCCCAGCGGTGCGGAAAAATGTCAGTACCCTGGTCAAAGCCTACGGCGAAGATCCAGAATTGCGTCATTTAGCCAACTTAGTCCTAGTCTTAGGTAACCGAGATGACATCACCACGATGGAATCAGGCCCTCGTCAGGTACTTACAGAAATCTTTCAATTAATAGACCGTTACGACCTCTACGGGTACGTTGCCTATCCCAAACACCACAAATCCGATGAAGTTCCCGACTTATATCGATTGTTGGCCAAAACACGGGGAGTATTTATCAACCCGGCATTAACTGAGCCATTTGGACTCACCTTAATTGAAGCCACAGCCTGCGGCGTGCCAATTATTGCCACATCAGATGGTGGGCCGCGAGATATCCTGGAGGCTTGTGAGAATGGGATGTTAATTGATCCACTGAATATTCAAGAGATTCAGGATGCACTACGAACAGCCCTCACTGATACTGAACAATGGGAACGTTGGTCTACCAATGGATTGGATAGAGTCCGAGAAAATTTCTCTTGGGTGAGTCACGTAGAACGATATCTAGAACAAGTGCAGCAATTACCGCAACGAAGAGTTAAGTCTGTACTCAGTCCCCTGCCAAAAGCCTTAGCAACCGATTTACCTGATTGGAATATCCCTGAACAAAACCGCTTACCAACCGCAGATCGTTTTCTCGTGTGCGAAATCGATAACACTCTGTTAGGTGACCAAGAAGCTTTGCACAAACTCATTGAGCGACTGCATAACGATGGTAACTCAACCGGGGTAGGAATTGCTACCGGGCGAAATCTGCAAACTTCCTTAGAGATGTTAGAAGAATGGCAGTTCCCCAGACCAGATTTGCTAATTGTTTCAGCAGGTAGCGAAATCTATTATGGCCCTCAGGTAGTTCCAGATGCGAACTGGCAAAGACATATTAGCTACCATTGGAACGCTGATGCTGTTCGTCAAGCGATGGAAGAACTACCGGGAGTAATGCTGCAACCCCCGCAATCCCAAGGTAAGTTCAAACTTAGCTACTTTATTGATGAAACAAAAGCCGTCAGCTTCAAAGAAATCATGCGTCATTTGCGACGGCGTAGGCTTCACGTCAAAGGTATCTACAGCCATAATATGTATCTTGATTTATTACCTATTCGGGCTTCCAAAGGAGATGCTATTCGTTATTGCGCCTTGAAATGGGGATTACCAATCAAACGATTTTTAGTAGCAGGTGCCTCAGGTAACGACGAATCAATGCTAGCTGGGAATACCCTAGCTGTGGTTGTGGGCAACTACAGCCAAGAAATTGAAAAATTGCGAGGCTATCCACAAATTTACTTTGCCGAAGGACATTACGCCTGGGGAATTTTAGAAGCACTAGATCGTTACGACTTTTTTGGGACTTTATCTCAAGCAGAACCAGAAATGACAACTGTTTAAATGTTTGTAGTGAGGACTTTAGTCCTCAAAACAGGCTTAACTTCCTCGCTACAAGCGAATTTAATCCCGCCCATTATTGAATTTTCAGTACAACTAATGTCATATCATCGGTATTTTGCTTCTCAGTACCGATGAATTGCAAAACTTGATCAAACAGGTAATCCACAATCTCTTGTGGTCCACTGCAATACCTGCAAGCGGCATGAAAAGCAGCAACAAAGTTTTCTTCATCAAAGCGATCGCCACTGGCAGCAGCCGCATCAGTCAACCCATCTGTATAATAAATTACTGTGTCCCCAGGTTCTAACTGTGCTTGGGCATCTTCGTATTGGCTGTTGGCATCTAAACCAATCAACATTCCCAAAGTATCCAAGCGGGTGATAGTCTTCGTAGCTGCGTGCCACCACAATGGAGGATTATGTGCCGCATTACTATAAGACAAAACTCGATTTCGGGGATTATATTCTGAGTAAAACAGTGTCACAAAGCGGTGAGAATTTTCTAAATCCGCATACATGACCCGATTTAAATTTTGCAGAATGCCACATGGTGAATTACCATGCAAGACTTCTCCTCGCAGCATTCCCCGCATCATAGTCATAATTAGTCCAGCGGGGACACCCTTACCCATCACATCCCCAATTACCAAACCCCAACGCCCAGTTTCCTGCCCTGCGGTGCTATTGGACGGTACTGGATTGTGATGAGTGGGAATAAAGTCATAGTAATCTCCCCCGACACGATTAGCAGGTTTACAGCGTGCAGCCAAAGATGCACCAGGAATAATCGGGCATTGACGCGGCAAAAGTCGCCGTTGAATTTCCGCCCCAATTTCTAGTTCTTGGTCTAGACGTTCTTTTTTCCTCAGTTCTACTGCTAATTTATCATTTTCAATAGCTACAGCTGTTTGGTCTGCCACCAGTCTGACTAACTTTTGTCTAGTTTCTGTCCAACTATATTCCGGGTCACGACTTAATACATAAAGCCAGCCCTGTTCTGTATGCTTCACTAAAATTGCTGTGCCAAAAATTTGCACATCAGGGCCTAAATAGCGGTGCATTTGGTCATCTAACAACCCTGTAGCTGTGGCGAGGGGGGCTGTATTGGATAGCAGGGTGATTTGACTACTAGCTGTTTCTAAGGCTTTACGAATATTCTTCCGCTGGCGACTATCTTGCCAGTGTAACTGCTCTAACCTAATTTGACCGTTAGGCTTATAGAGAAATAAAGCACTACCATCAGCATCAGTTACCCTGGTTGCCATCAAAGGTATCAGCTCCAAAAATTGGTTTAAATTATTGAAGCTTCTGAGGGCAAATCCTAAAGAACTGAGCAAATCTTGAATTTTATTCTGTTCTCGGTGCAGCCGTGCCACGAGTTCTTTGAGTGCCACGACTGGTGTGACATCCGTCGTGGCACTACTATTACTATCAGTGGGTTGAGAAGGCAGTTGAGACACAGGCACAGGTATTATTGCACTTGATATCGACAGATGGAGATGATTGATAAATGCTTTAGTTTTGGCATTGCTAAATCATATTGGGACAATGTTTATCACTTTAGCAAGAGTAAAAAGACGTAACACATAGTTATGTATGAGTATTACATTTACTTATGACATTTATAAATAAATAGGAAAAATTTTCTTTATTTGTGTTTAGTCCCAAAGTTCTCAGTAAAAATCAGTAGTTTTTTGCATAGCTTAATAAATATTTAATGTTTTCATAACTTAATGAGCAAATCATACATCTTTAGCACGAAAAAATCCTTTAATCAAAGAAAATTTTGGGGCTAGAGGTTAGAAGCTAGGGATTAGAGGCTAGAAATTTTTCTTCCTACTCCCTACTCCCCATTCCCGTATCCTTCGGGAAGCTACGCTCACGGCTGACGCTCACGGCGAAGCCTACTCCCTACTCCCCATTCCCCACGCCTCTTTCTAGCCACTCAATAAAGCTTCAATAAACTCGTAGCTAGAAAAGGGACGCAAATCTTCAATGCCTTCGCCAGCACCAATAAAGCGAATGGGTAAACCTAGCTGTTGTACAACGGCCAGGGCAACGCCTCCTTTGGCTGTACCATCCAATTTAGTTAAGACTACGCCACTGAGTTGGGCTGCTTGGGAGAATACTTCTGCTTGCCGCAGGCCATTTTGACCTAAAGTGGCATCTAAGACTAACAGCGACTCTATTTTGGCATTCGGGGCTTTTTTGTCAATAATCCGGCGGATTTTACTGAGTTCGTCCATTAAGTTTTTCTTATTTTGCAGTCGCCCGGCGGTATCTACTAACAATAATTCAGTTTCTCTGGCTTGGGCTGCGGCGATCGCATCAAATACCACGGCGGCTGGATCAGTATTTTTACCTGGATTAGAAATTACTTCTACACCGCTTCTCGTACCCCAAACTTTGACTTGTTCTACGGCAGCAGCCCGAAATGTATCGGCTGCACCAATTAAACACTTATACCCAGATTGTTTGGCAAGGTGAGAAATTTTACCAATGGTAGTGGTTTTCCCTGCACCATTGACTCCAGTAATTAACCAAATATTCAAGGTTTCTTTTTCTGGTGTAAAGCTGGTGTTGTGGGCTTTTTTTAATGGCTCATCTAACATATCCCGCAAGATTTGTTTGAGGTAGGCGATCGCCTCCTCTGGCGGGGTAACTTCTGCTAGTAATTTTTTCTGGAGGGCGCTAATAATGTAATCTGTTGCTTCTACACCCACATCAGCTTGTAGCAGCGCCGCTTCGATTTCTGCCACAGCCTCTTGATTGAGTGGCCCTTGCCCGACAATTGCCTTGAGTTGATTGAGAATGTTACGCCGGGTTTTGTCTAACCCTTGGCGCAGTTTTTTCAGCCAGGTAATTTCCTCAATGGAAACATCTTCCGGACGTCTACCTTGGGCTGCCAGAACTTCTGCTGACCAAACAAAACCTTCATCAAAAGCCAATCCAGCAATTTCTTCAGTTGTTTGGGCTGTAGTGGCGGCTGGCTGCACCACTTCTGGTTCTGGAGTTTCAATGGCATTGGCTATGAGCCGTTCTTGCTTGGCTTGCCGTTCCGCCGCCGCCCTTTCTAAAAAGGATAAATTGGCTGGTGCTGCCTCTGGTGTTACTTCAGTCGCTGGCGATTCTACTTCACTTACTGTTGCTTCTGTGTCCTGAGTTTCCGGCTCTGCGGCAATTTCTACTGGTTCTGCATCTGTAATAACTGCCTCTGGTGGTACTGTTTCGCTGACTACCGCAGGTTGCTCCTCAGTAGTCACTTCTGGTGGTACTGCTTCGCTGACTGCCGCGGATTGCTCCTCAGCAGTTACTTCTGTTGGTACTGCTTCGCTGTCCTCAGTTTCGCTAGCAATTACTTCTGGCGGTGGCTCAGTTTCTACCGTTGCTGATTCTTCTGCTGTATCAGTGACAGTTTCTACTTCTTGGGGTTGTTGTTTTTGCTGGATATTCTTATAAGCAGATTTAGCAAACGCCAACAAATCGGCTGCTGAGTCTGGCGCAGTTTCATCCGTGGGAGTAGACGTTTCTGCTGTTTCTGGTTGGGGTTCTGGTGTTGGAGGTGCTTCTGCCTGTTTTTGTTCAGCGGGGGTATTAGAGGAATCGTTATATTGACGACGGAACCAATTAAAAACCATTGCAGCTAGAGATATAAGTTGTTATCTGAGTTATGAGTTATAAGTTATGAGTTTAACGGAACTCGTCACTTTTTCCTGGGGTGAAAACCTCCGTATTATCCTCACTTCTTAACGCCACTTTGTCTGACAGGGGGGAACCTCATAAGAAAAATGGCTCCTCCTGACTTTCAGCTTACAACTTAGCACTCATAGCACTTGTGAAAAACTAGACTGTTGTTTTTTGCTCTGTAACTCGACGCAGAACACCATTAATAAATCGGTGACCTTCTTCTCCACTGTAGCGTTTGGCTAGCTCTACAGCTTCGTTGATCGCAACTCTATCTGGCAGCCCTAAAAATCTCATTTCTGACACAGCAATTCGCAAAATATCTCGGTCGATTTGAGCCAAGCGCGTCACTTGCCAATCTATAAGGGCGGAAGAAATTTGTTCATCGATGACAATGCGATTTTCATTGATGAGTTTGACAAGTTGGATAGCGTATCTGCCGACTTCCTTGTCTTGATTGGCTAATTGAATCAATTCTGGGAACTCAACAGCTGCACCGAGTTGATTGATTGCTGTTTGGGTATAGTTAATGGCTTCTTTGAGGAGATTTCTCGCAGTATTCAGGTCTGAGGCCCGAGTTTCACTAGTTAACAAGCGCTCATTACTGCGTTGCAGTTCACCAGTGGCGTTGTCTAAAGTGTCTTGCACTTCTGATCTTAGGGTACGTACGGTGGCTAGCACCAATTTTGGTAGATGCTCTTCTGTTAATTTTTTGGGATTAAGAGGTAACTGGCTAAGACTTAACAGCGCCAATTCACGAGCGATTTGCTGGGGTTTTCGTTCTTGCATGAAAGTAAGTGCCTAGGCACTAATTAAGGTTATTAGGGTTAGTAGTCGCACAATTTTGGCAGAGTCAGACAATCATACTATCTATTTACTGATGACTTTGCCGGATTGATTTTAAGTTTCGTCAAAGGGAATAATTGGCCGCTTTGTTTGGGCCTGTATTTCTAGATTATGTTCTTTGGAGATAATTAAGGGAGGTAGAGGCGTATTCGGGGCGACAATACCACCGGAAACTAGTACTTTAAATGCGTCTTCTATGGGCATGGATAAGTTTATGACTTCATCCTCTGGAACTATGGCATACCATCCTGTTGTGGGGTTTGGGGTAGTGGGAATAAAAACACTGAGCATGGGACGGGACATTTGAGCTTGAATATCACTACTCATAGCACCTGTGACAAAGGCGATCGCCCATATGCCTTTTCTGGGATACTCTACTAAAATTACCCGGCGAAACTTGTCGTTGGAATCTTTTAGTAAGGTTTCCAAAAGCTGTTTTAAAGTTTTGTATACCTGCCCAGCTAAGGGAATTGCCTGTAAAACTCGCTCACCAAAATCTAGTAACCACCGCCCAGCAATATTGCGGGCCATCAATCCAATTACGAGAATACTTAACAGTGGCACAGCCATGCCCACTGCTAGATTCAATATATTGACTAGTATAGGATGGAGTCCATCAAAGGGATTCAGTTGTTTGGGAATTTTGGTGAGAAAGTTGATTACCCAATTGGCAATAGTAATTGTCAGCCAAATAGTAGTCGCTAATGGAATCACTACCAACAAGCCGGCAATCAAGTCATTCTTGATATCTTGCTTGAGGTGATTAATTCCCAAGCCCTTATTTTCTTGTTTTAGGCTACTGGAACTTTTGTTATTAGTATTCATACCAGCATACTTGTCAAATAGCGAAGACACGACTTGTGGAATTTTGTACCGCAAGCAAATTGCCCAAAACTGTAAGCATCTGGGCTAATGCTATGAAAACACGCATTTTTAGCAAGAAAATCAGTATTTTCCCACGAAGGTGTATATAAACACTGACCAAACAAGATAATGTCCGCTTTAACTTTGAGGATGTTACTTTTTTTGTAGGAATTGTAAAAGATTGTTACAAGACTCTTAGATATTACTAATACTACCGCGCTCAATCAAAAGCTGCTTATAATTTTGCAAGTATTACAGTACAGGCAGGTGAGCGTTCTCAGCAGGTTTTTAACTTGTCACTAGGCAGGAGCTATTTTTCTGAAAAATTAAGTTAAGAATATTAATCTATTATATTGCTCAAAATATATCTAAAGAAATATAGGGGCAGGTGGCTTTTATGAGTGGGTTTTTGAGAATAGCGAAAAGAATTGACAAAATTCTCAATTGTTTAACTCAAAAGTCAAAAAATTTGATTTTCCCTTACTCCCTACTCCCCACTCCCCACTCCCTACTCCCGATGACTGAGAATAAATTCAGCGATCGCCAAGTCTTGAGGAGTGGTAACTTTTAAATTAGTCTCTTCACCTGCGACAATTCGGACTTCGACCCCACACTTTTCAAATAAAGCAGCATCATCAGTTACTTCCCATCCCTGGCGCACACCTTCGGCATGACACTGTTTCAATAACTTGACATTAAATCCTTGGGGAGTTTGTGCTGCCCATAGTTGCTGTCGGTCGGGTGTACTTTGAATGATGCCCTTGTCATCAACAACTTTGATAGTGTCTTTCACAGGCACAGCAGCAATTAAACCAGAACATTTGTGTATTGCCTCGGCACATGAATCGAGTAAATTGGGTGTCACCAAACATCTAGCACCATCATGGATTAACACGTGTTCTGCGTCTGCTGGTAGCGCCTGTAAGCCGTTGTAAACTGATTCTTGCCGTGTAGAGCCACCTACAATAAATTCCACTGGCTTTGTCAAATTTAAATCAGCGATAATTGCTTTAAAATCCGGCCAATCAGCAGGTTGAGAAATAATTCCTATCCACTGGATTGTACTTGCCGCAGCCGCAGCTTTGAGAGTCCAAGCCATAATTGCCTGCGATCGCACTTGGAGCAGTAGTTTATTGCGGCTACTACCCATCCTTTTGCCACTTCCCGCAGATGGAATTAATAAATACACAGAAAACCTCAATCGTAAAAATCGGGAATAGGGACGTAATTAATGACCAATCACTAATAACTCATGACTGATACCTATCAGAGCAGAGTGGGAGGGTGAAAATACTTACCTTTTCAGGGGGATGAAACCCGACTCAAGGGGATTTATCCCCGTGTTTCCCTTAATCATACTATTTTCTACAAAACATTGTATAGTTTTGTAGGAGGTGATAAACAGTGTTAACTTTGACCTACGAATACAAGGCTAATCCAACAGCAGAGCAAATTAAATTAATTGAACACACACTAGATGTATGTTGCCAAGTGTGGAACTTTGCTTTACGTGAACGCAAGGATTGGCTCAATTCCCGTAAGTCACCGATTAATGCTTGCTCAATAACCTCTGAATACATAATTCCAGCAGATGCTCTTTACCCAAACTACAATACACAAGCTAAGTCTCTAACAATCGCTAAAAAGCAATATCCAGAGCTAAAAACTGTTAACGCCCAAGTGCTACAACAGGTGTTAAGAAAACTGGAAACCGCATTTATCGATATGAAACGCAAAGGAATGGGTTTTCCTCGGTTTAAGAATCGATACAGAATGCGCTCTTATGTTTATCCACAACTTGGGGAAGGTCAAATATTAAGAGGTAATCAAATTAAGTTACCTCAAATTGGGTGGATGGAGTATGTGAAGTCACGAGAAATACCTGATGGTTTTGTGATTAAACAAGTTCGTGTTGTTAGCAAAGCTTCTGGGTATTTCTTGATGTTTATACTGGAATGCAATGTTAATGTTCCTAGTCCTGTGGCTTCTGGGTATCCCAGAGGAATTGACTTGGGTTTAGATAAATTTGCTGCAACTTCCGATGGTGAATTGATTAAACGCCCTAGATTTCTTCAGTTACTACACCGTAAGCTGAAATTGCTACAACGTAGACTAAAGAAAAAACAGAAAGGGTCTAGCAATCGTCACAAGTTAAATCGCAAAATTGCCAGATTACATCAACGCATTACTGATACTCGCAAAGATTGGCACTTTAAATTAGCCCATAAACTTTGTGATGATGCAGGAATGATTTTTGTCGAGGATATTGATTTCCGTGTGTGGGCAAAAGGAATGTTTTGTAAACATACGCTTGATGCTGGATTTGGGCAGTTTGTCTCAATCTTGCAATGGGTATGCTGGAAACGAGGAATGTATTTTGCCAAAGTTGATAAGGATTACACATCTCAAGTTTGCCCCCAATGTAATACCCACACTGGAAAGAAAGAATTAAAGGACAGGATACATTCTTGCCCTGAATGCGGTTACACCACACATCGAGATGTAGCCGCCGCGCAAGTAATCCGCAATAGAGGGGTCAACGCGCTGGGACGCAGCGTGGATCAAAATGCCTGTGGAGACGGTCTGACGGGGACTGGTAACAGTCTAGTTAAGAGTCAAAAAAGCAGGAACAAAGGTAGAGAGGCACGGATTCATCCTGCCTCGTAACATATGCCTGCGAATACCCTCGATTTTTAATCAGGGGAGTACGTCAAATTCTTCTAAAATAAGGAGCGAGTACGCGTCAATAAATATTATGCGAGTAGTAGCCCTTGTCCCTGGCGGAATTGGCGACCAAATCCTCTTCTTCCCGACTCTAGATGATCTGAAGCGCTATTACCCTAACGCCCAGTTAGATGTCGTTGTTGAACCCCGGTCAAAGGCTGCCTACCGGGTGAGCAAGTCAGTTAATGAGGTACTGACCTTTGATTATAAAGATCGTAACAGTCTGGCCGATTGGAGCAATCTGGTAGGTACGATGCGCGATCGCGAGTATGATGCTGCTATTACTGTTAACCAAAGTTGGTTGATGGGTCTTTTACTCTGGTTAACGGGAATACCCACCCGTGTTGGCTATCAGGGTAAAGGAGCAGTTTTTCTCACCAATTCTGTGCCATTTCCAGCAAATCAGTATGTAGCGGCAACAAACCACAACTTGCTACAACCATTTGGGGTTAAAACACCTTGCCCAGAATTAGCAGTAAATATACCAAAACCAGATATTGAGTGGTCACAAAATGAACAAAAACGCTTGGGGGTACAAGAAACAGGCTACATTTTGATTCATGGCGGTTCTAGTGAATTATCTGCTCAAGCTGTGGATAAACTCTACCCCGTGGAGAATTGGCAGGAAATTATTCAAGAATGCCAACAAAAGCAGCCTGATTTACCCGTGGTTGTCACCCAAACTGGTAATGAGAAGTTTATGCGATCGCTTTTGAGATTGACTCCAGATATCAAGGTGACTTCACCTGATAACATTGGCAAGTTAGCTGCCATGATTGGCGGAGCCAGTTTAATGTTGTCTACCGACGATGCGCCAATGCATCTTAGTGTAGCAGTACAAACTTATACCATTGCCCTCTTTGGCCCGACAGATGCAGCGAAGTTGTTACCAAAAAGTGATAAATTTCTGCCCATCAAATCACCTACAGGTAAAATGGCAGACATTTTGCCCAAAACAGTTTTGGATAAAATCTGGGGTGGCTAAATTAGTGCTGAATGCTAAGTACTGAGTACTGAGTAAAGATAGCACTTACGTGCTAAGTGAAAACACTTTCATCTTCTTGACTTTCTCCTTAGTACTCAGTACTACTGAAATTACTAACACCATCTCTGATAAGATGACCATCTTCCATGTAGATAATCCGGTCAGCGATATCTAAAATGCGGTTGTCATGGGTGACGAGCAAAATTGTACAGCCTTGCTCTTTCGCTAATTTCTGCATAATTTCCACAACATCGCGCCCGGATTGTTTATCAAGTGCCGCAGTAGGTTCATCGGCTAAGACAATTTTAGGCTGACTTACCAACGCGCGGGCGATCGCTACCCGTTGTTTTTGTCCACCAGATAAATTATCTGGATAATAGTTGAGGCGCTGTCCCAAACCCACCGCTTCTAGCATTGCTTGTGATTGCTGGAGCATTTCCTGGGAGGAAATTTTTGGTTGCACTTCCAAACCCATCCGCACATTCTGGAGTGCTGTTAAACTACCATGCAAGTTATGAGCTTGAAAGATATAACCGTTACTTCGCCGCGCCTGTGTTAAATCTTTGGAACTAGCACCACAAAGTTCTCTGCCTAAAACTCGCAAACTACCAGACTGGGCAGAACGCAAACCTCCCACTAAAGTTAGTAGTGTAGTTTTACCAGAACCAGAAGGCCCAGTCATAATTACAATCTCACCAGCATTAATTGTGAGGTTGATATTGAATAAAACCTGCTTACTAAGTTGATCACTACCAAAGTAATGATCAAGATTTTCAATAGAGATAACCATAGTTGAAAAGGGAGTGGGGAGTAGGCTTGCCGTGAGCGTAGTCGTTAGCGTAGCTTCCCGAAGGGTATGGGAGTAGGGTGAGAGATTTTTTGTCCCTTACCTCGTAGGGAAGGGGTTGGGGTTAGGTTCCATCGAACTGCCGTTAAAACATATCGGCCGGGTCAGCGGATTGTAATTTTTGAGTGGCGATAATTCCCGAAAGAGTACACATAATGATTGTTAGTATTAACACAAGCACTGCCCTAAATAAAGTCATGTATATCGGTAAATTTGTCGCATTGCGAGCCAAGCGATAAAGTCCCAAAGGCACAACAAATCCGGGAACAAAACCCAGAAAAGCTAAAATAATCGCTTCTTCAAAAATCACGCCTAACAAGTATGAATTGGGATAACCCATTGCTTTAAAGGTGGCGTATTCTTTCAAATGGGCATTCACATCAGTAGAAAGAACTTGATAGACAATAATCACACCGACAAGAAATCCCATAGCTACGCCCAAACTGAAGATAAAACCAATGGGGCTTTCACTTTTCCAGTAGTCTTCCTCAAATTTGATAAATTCCGCCCGTGTTAGCACCTTGACATCTTCATTATTTTGGAGGTGCAATTTTAAGGCTGCGGCTACCTGCTGCGAGTCATAGCCTGGTTGAATATCTATCAAGCCCAGGCTGATACTCCCTACTTGTCGTCTGGGAAATAGTCGTAAAAAATTGTCATCGTTGGAAATCAATGTGCCGTCAGCGCCAAAGGATGCGCCTAATTTAAATGCGCCACTGATGGTAATGGTACGTTTATCTACTTCTGTGGATACGGTTTTACCTGCGTCAATTTGGCGAAATACCTCTTCGTATTCACCTCTGGCTCCACGGTCAAAAATAAAGGAATCAGGTAGTTTAATCTTGTCTAATTGAGCATTTAATTCTGGTAAGTCTAAAACAGGCTGTTCATGACTGACACCAATGGCTTGGACTGAGGTTTTGCGGCGTGTTTGGGGATTCTTCCAAGTGATCAAACCGATATACATGGCTGTAGCTGATTGTACACCGGGAACATCGGCAGCCTGCAATAATCGCCGTCGTGAAAAGGTAGACATACTTTGCATATTCCGACTTTGCGGACTGATTAAGATGATGTCTGCCAGCACAGCCCGATTTATGGTGGTGTTGCTGTCGTAGAGAGCATTCTGAAAACCAAGCTGCATAAACATTAGGACATCTGCAAAGGCAATACCTGCTATAGCGACTAACAGACGACTTTTATGATGGCTGAGTTGTAGCCATCCCAGTGGTGTTCGCCGTTGTAGTTGTTTGATTAATTTGTTCATAGTTCAATCACCGCCTTCACTTGTAAATTGGTAAATTTGGCGGCTTTTTGGCTGGATGCTGCATCAAGTTTTACATGAGCTTCCACAACTCTGGAATCAATGTTTTCTGTGGGGTCACTATTGATAATATTTTGCCGTTGCACTTTCCAGCCTACCCAATCTACTGTTCCGACTAATTCACCTGGTAGAGAATTACTAGATATTCGCACCCGTTGTTGAGGTTGGACTTTGCTCACGTCGCTTTGATAAATTTCTACAACTGCATACATCTGGTTGGTTTGCCCCATCTCGATAATGCCGTCATTAGAGACTATTTCACCTGAACGGGTCAGAATGTCAAAGATCACGCCGTCTTGGGGTGCTTTTACATAAGCCTGATCTAAGTTTGCCTTTGCCTGTTTTGCGACTGCTACAGCTCGGTTAACTTCTGCTTTTGCTCCGGCGACATCTACCGGACGAACTTCGCCGATTTTGTCTAAGGTAGCAGATGCGACATTAACTTGCTGGCTGCCAGTGGCTTGAATGCGAGCTAACACTGTCTGAGCTTCGGTAATTTGCTGGCGACCAGTGCCATCAATGCGATTGAGAATGGCTCTGGCTTCACGCAACTGCTGGGTGATGATATCGACACTCAAGCGTTTACTGTCAAATAAAGACTGAGAAATTGCTCCTTCCGAGTACAACTGCTGATAGCGTTGAAATTCTACTTCGGAATTTTTCAGTTCTGCTTCTAGCTTGTTAATTGTGGCTTGTTGTGCTGTTTTATCTCCTTGCCACTGTACCTCTAATCGGGTGACTGTCTCTGTTTGCTGCCTTTTATCTCCTAGAGTCTGTGCTTGAATACGCCCCATCTCGGCTTTTTGGGCTTGGATTTCGCCTACTTTTGCACCTTGCTGGATTTTTGCTAAGTTTATTTGTGCTATTTTTACACCTGCTTCGGCTTCTTGTAATGCGGCTTGTAAGCGATCGCGGTTATCTAAAATGGCGATCGCCTGTCCAGTTTTTACCTGATCTCCTTCTTTGACTAATAGCTGTTCTACCCGGCTACCTTGACTCGATGCAGGTGCGGAAAGTTTAATTACTGTTCCTTTGGGTTCTAGTCTTCCCAGGGCAGTCACTGTTTTAATTTGCGGTATGCTCACCTCTGCTGTGGGAGTCGTTTCAGACGTTTGTGATTGCCAAAATTTGTAACCTGTTGTACCAGCGATCGCCAAACTTGTAGCTACTGCCAACATAATCAGTTGACGAGAGCTAGGCTTAAAGAATGCAGAACCTTTAGCGGTGCTATCAGGTACCATAAGCCGCCTCTTTTACGTATAAGTAAACTATTTAGTTTAATTGTTATGTGACTAAACTAAACTGTACATTACAGTTATGTCAAGAGTCCAAAAAGCGAAAAATGAAAAAGAAACAGACAAAAACTAATCAGGTAGAGCGTTTACTGTCACCAGAAAAAGTTGAAGCGATTCTCGCTGGTGCTATGCAAGAATTTTTAGCAAATGGCTATGCTGCTACCACAATGGATAAGGTGACAGCAGCAGCCGGAGTATCCAAAACAACTGTCTATAGCTACTTTCAAGACAAAGAGAGATTATTTATTGCTCTGATTGAACGACTAGCCCAAGAAAGCCGTCGGGCAATATTTAATCCCGAAGACACACAATTCCTAGAAGGAGAACCTCAACTTGTGTTGCACCGCCTAGCAAACAACATTTTAGAGCGGATTAACCATGAACAGGAAGTTTTGAATTTAGTCAGGCTGATTATCGGTGAATCTGGACGGTTTCCATTGCTAGCCCAAGAGTTTGTGCGTAACGTAGACAAACCTGCTTTGGAACTTTTAAGTCAATATTTTACAGAACATCCAGAACTGCAACTACCAGATCCAGAAGTAGCTGCACGTATCTTTATCGGCACATTAATTCATTTCACAATTATTCAGGATATGCTACATAGTCAGCAATTGTTACCGATGGCGCGCGATCGCCTAATCGCTCACCTCACTAACTTACTGACTAGTAATCAGATCCCCAAAACGCCTACTGTCAATCAATACTCAGGTACAAGGCAAAAATCACCCAGGCGCAAGCGTACTGCATCGGGTAAATTTCAGATGGATTATGGTTGTGAGCCTAAACAACTGAGATCTATCAGGCTCACAGATACAGCTTGGGAAAAGTTGGCAGAATTGGCATCGGAAAATAATTTGACTAGAAGTGAGGCTATTGAAATTTTTGCCCGCAACGGTAGTCTAGATGAGCAAAATTCCGAAGTTTGATATTTTCTGTATATACATGGCTGTTATGTCCTAGCGCCTAATTTATGAAAATATGGCAAAAAAGCCATCATCCAACTCATAACCCAGCATTTGCGCCATAGACTTTAACCGCGATTGACTGGGGATACCTTGTTGTTGTAACCAATCACCTAAAATAAAAATTTTGTGCATCAGAAATATTTCTAAAGCTTCTGGATTATATTGAATCCCTTCTTTGGCACTGAACTGATGTGGTACAAGCATGGCGGTGTAACGAGCAAATTCACCAGTTTTCCAATCTAGTAAAAATATTACCCAGGGATATTTGGCATCCAAACGCACAAACCATAGCCGCAACTCAGGAATTTCGGAAAATTCGCGGGGATCGCCGGGTTCCAAGGGATAGTTAATATCAAAGCATAGCTGCTGTTCGTGGGATGCGATCGCTCCCTCTTGCAATAGTTCCTCAATCACCGTGACAGCTGGCGAAAGATCGAGATTATTAACGGAGTCAGTATCGAGTGCGATTGTGATTGTCATTGGCGGTTTCAAAAGCGAACAGTGAACAAAAAATTAAACCTTAAACATTTTTGATTTTTGACTTCCCCACAGGGGCGGGTGGACATTAACCTTAATTTTAAGTTAAAGTTGTAATGAGTTTGTTTTAGATTAGGGTGTAATTGAGTAACAGTCAAAGAGCAAGAAAAACATCACCTCAGACTGTAAATTTCTCCACAAAACAAGTAAGGATAAATCAACAGCACAACGGCGACATGTAATATCCTTGCATATCAAAAGAACCGATAAACATAAAACCGGGAAAATTTCCCGAATAGTTAACAAATTTAACTATGCAAAATCAATCAATATCGACAAAGCCAATTCGTTCTCTTGAAGATGCCCTGGAGCGGTGTCAATTGTTGGGTATGCGCGTTAGTCGCCAGCGGCGCTTTATTTTGGAGCTTTTGTGGCAAGCCAATGAACACCTTTCTGCTAGAGATATTTACGATCGCTTAAACCACCAAGGCAAAGATATTGGTCATACTTCTGTTTATCAAAACTTAGAAGCTTTATCTAGTCAGGGCATCATTGAGTGTATTGAACGCTGTGATGGGCGTTTGTACGGTAATATCAGTGATTCTCATAGTCACATCAATTGTATTGATACCAATCAAATTCTTGATGTGCATATAGATTTGCCAGAAGAATTGATCCGGCAAATTGAACAACAAACGGGAGTGCAGATTACTGAATACAGTATCAACTTTTATGGCTATCGCAATTCACCATCAACCCCTTGAGCTTGATTATTCATCCTCATCATAAGAATGAGCGCCAAAAATGGTTTCATCCTCGTCATCATCGGATAAATTCATGGACAACATTGGCTCATTTTGTAAGTTTTCCCTGACATTCTTTTCAGGAGTATTGTGATCCCAAACCTGTGTATTAACTGTATGGTCAGCAACACCGTCAAATGATTGCTGTGATAATAAATTTTTCAGGGTATAATACTGCTCTAGAGAAAACAATGCACCATTGAGTTTGGCAATTTCTCGGTTAGCATCAGCGAGGACGGCATTAAATAAGCAGGTATTAGTGAGATTGACACCTGTAAGATTGACACCTGTGAGATTAGCATCTGTGAGGTTAGCATCTGTGAGGTTAGCATCTGTGAGGTTAGCACCAGTCAAATTTGCCCCCTTTAACATCGCATTTGTTAAATTGGTACCCTGAAGATTTGCTTCAATTAACACGACTTGTGGTAAAAATATTCCTGAGAGGTTGAGTCCAGCCAGAGATTGGGGGATGATTCGCTGACTCAAGGTACTATCAGGCAAAACTGCTATTCTACCCATTAATACCAGTAGCGCTTCTGGATAGAACTCAGCTTGATTGTGGGGATTACCACCAGGAGAAAAGGCGACTTTCATAGCTTTGTAGCCAGCACACAACACTAAAAAGACATTTATACCCACCGCAGCATTTACCTGCTCAAAATTCACGGGGTTATGCAGCGTGTGAAAATAAGTTAAAGCTTTGTGTCCTATTCCTTGATCTAACCAACGACCTTGACAATAAACACGCCAGAAAGATTCCAGACGTTGCAATATAATCGTCAGCGAAGAATCGCGGCTGTGCTGGTGTTTTAATGCTTCAACAGTTAGTTCTACAACTTCCTGACTGAGAACACCGTAACCGAGTAAATTATAGAGATGTTGGGCAACACTGCTAGGAGATTCTAATAAGAAGGTGCGTGTCCCGTAAATATCATCTTGATATTGGCTGAGAGTCTGTAGTTGATTGGCAATAGCTTCAGCACAGAGGTATTCGCCTAATTTGGCATGAGAAAACTGAATGCTGGTGTTGGGGACATGGGGATGCGAGTTGGTTTGAAAATAGAAGGCTGGCAGAACGTGAGGATCTGATTCTGCTGGTAAAGTAACTGCATGACCATTGCCATGTAAAATTTGTAGAGCGATCGCCTGTATTTGCTTGAATAAATCTTGGGGATGACAACCAGAAAGTAGATTAGCGATCGCTTCTTGGGTTCTGTGAATATGAGCCGAACCTGAACGCAGTAACATGGTTTTGGTGCCGCCAGTTACCGGATATCCCCACAACCACCGACTCAGGCGATGATGAATTTCCCATAATATTGGTGCTGCTGTTGATTGGTTATTAGCAGCAAATTGTAATAATTGCTCATCTAATAATCCGTCACGGTGTAGCACACCCAACAAATACAACATCAACGGTTGACGCACCAGAACAGCAAGTTGTGGTGACTGAGATTGATTATTAAATAACCCAGACTGCTTTAAAAACGTAAAAAAGTTTTGGGCAATAGATAAAGATTGCACCTTTGTCCACTGCTGAAACCATTGTTTTAATTCGTGTAACTCCAACGGCTGAATAGTAATTCGTTGTAATTGCAGTAGTAATTCTGGGGCGATTTCTTGTAAAGTTGCCGTTCTGGTCGTCAAAATAATCTTATGAGGGCATTCAGACTGAAATTTCAGTAACTGTTGGATAAACAATGACTTTGCCCTACTACCCTGATGAGAAGCAGGTAGTTCATCTAAACCATCTAGCAGTAACAGACATCGGGGATATTCTTGCTTTAACCAAATACTGAAGTTGATATGAACATTCAACGGAAAAGCAGAATTAAGGGTTTCCGCTAAAGTTTGACCATATTTGATATCTCGTAGCCGAATGATAATTGGCATCCAAGTCGGGTAAAGTTCTTGCGCCACCTGTGCTGCCCACATTTGACAAAAACTGGTTTTGCCATAACCAGACTCAGATTCAATCACTGCAATGGTTGCTGTATCTGCTAATTGTTGCTGCGCCCATATTTTTAAATCAACTGGGTAGGTATTTTTTTGATCCAGTTGTTTTGGTAAACCTGTCAGCGGAATATAAATATCCTTGAGGGCAAAGGATTCCATGAATAATGGTTCACTGAGGCTGTGGAGCAGACTGGCACGGTAATCTTCCCGGTACAGGTCAATTTTGTCATCCACTGTAGAACCAGCACTGGGGTTAATGCTAGCCGTTCCCAAGCGCAAAAATTTTTGTAGTTGAGCTAAAGGCAGGGCATTGTGAGCCACAACTGTTAACAGGTGTCCAGGAAGTGTATGGGCCAAACGCTGGGTTAACAGTTTAGCTTGTACTTCCTCCGCACCGTTAGCCATCAACCAAGCTCCGGTGGCATTATTCATTTGTTGCACCAATAAAGAATCTGCCACCAAAGACAGTGCTTGTTCCGCTTGCGTGTCGCTCAGTTTCCCCGGATTCAGCGTTTTTAAAAGTGCTTGTAATGGGGCATCTGCAAGGGTGAGTTTACCCATTTCCTCTTTCAACAACTGTCCTGGAGATGGTATGATTGCCCGGTTAAGCCAAGGTCTTTGTAGACTTTCTTCTTGCTTTAAAATTTGTTGCAGAGATTGGAGATAAGCAATTTGAAACGCCAACCATGTACCCTCGTTCCGTTTTAGGGCTTTTTTCTGACTGAGATGACGTAATATACTTTCAGTTAATTGAGCAACTACAGCGATATCATCCCTAACAGCACCTAAAGGTTGTTCTAAAACCTCTGTTAAAGTACAAATGTCAAAGGGCATGAGGCTTTTAACTTCCATATCATCAACAATCCGGTAGGCAATACCTGCCAATTGCCCACCAGAGAATCCCCTAATTTGATTCATTTGAATATGGCGCTCTGCCAACCAATGCCGAATACTGAAGTTCATTTAATTACATTTTTAATAGCCGCCTATGGCAATTATCATCTATTTATCTAGGTGGCGAAAACAAGTAACAATGAGTAAGACTAAGCAGAAATCAAAAGTTTGCGGTGACTGTGCAACAACAGGCCTTGTGTATTTGTTCAAACTATGAGCGAACAACCCCTGAGATTATTGTTAATTGACCAAGACCCTATATTTCGCCTAGGACTGAGGGTAGCATTGGAAACCCTACCTGACATCCAAGTAGTATCGGAAGCAGAAACAGATACAACGGCCTTACAGATATTAGCAGAACTTGCCCAACAAGACCCTAACCAAGTAAATTTAGTGGTTTTAGAACTAGGTAATGGTCGCTCTATTGCCAGTCAGCAACAAGGATTGCAACTTTGTCAACAACTGAAAATTCAGTATCCCAAATTACCCGTTTTGCTTCTGAGTTCTGTGCAAGAACCAGGATTAATATTGGCAGTAAGGGCTGCTGGTGTTAATGGTTACTGTCCTAAAGGGACTCCTATTGCTGAATTAGTAGCTGCTATGGCAGAAGTGGTAAATGGTGGTTCTTATTGGTTTTCCCCCAGCAATAGAACAGATGCCACTCCTTCCCATAATGCCATCACGCCATCGCCTCCTCTCCCCCTAGCCAGGGTAAGAAAAAATTGGTATCTGTCAGGAATTGGCTACATTGAGGCCACCTTAACCGAAGTTACAGGACAATTACAAATCCCCGGATTGCCATTAATAGATCGAGCCGTTTTAGCTGGACAGCGACGGGAACTGTTAGCAGCGCGTTGGTTACTGAATCGGCTATTAATTTTGCCCCAAGAAAAACGACAAGAACAACAACAAGAATATATTTCTTCGGCGCAGGAAACACCAGTCATCTCCTCAATTAGTAGTGCTATTGTTCCCTTAGAGCCGCCACAGGAGCTAACTTCGCCACCTTTACTGAGTCCGCGATCGCTCCAATCTGATTTATTTTCATTATGTGTGACCAAATTGCAGTTTTCTTTACAAAATGTCACAGATGTGGCTTTAGAAATTGATATTTTTCGGGAAACCAAAAAACGCGAATTACTTTATCTGATTTTACAAAAACTAGCTCAACAACTTGATAATTTACGCGCCAATCCCATTACAATTACTCAATTAGAAAGTTTAAAAGACAGCATATTGTATGATTTATGGCAAGCTACAATTACAGATTTTTTTGGTAAATTTTATCGGGTACAAGTAGGAAACCAAAATATAGTAATTGTTAATTTATTATTACAAAATTATCGAGTTGTCCAAATAGATATTATCAGTAAAATTCCTTCAGTGGTTGAGTTATTATCTTATTTGCTATTGCAAACAGATTTGCACATTGATAACACTTCCTATGCAGTAGGTAGCACTGAAGCGAAAAACCAGGCATTAATGATATTAGAAAATTTATTAATTCAAGTAGCTAACGGTGTAGTACAACCATTATTAAATTATTTAGCAGATGTAGAAGAAATTAAGCAAAATTTTTATGACCGCCGCTTAATATCCACCAGAGAAATTGAGCGCTTCCGTAATGAATTGTCATGGAAATATCGTTTAAATAGATATGTCAAGGAACCAAAAGCCATCTTTGAAAGTAGCTATGATTTATTTGTTTTAGCACCCCGCGGTATTGCCAAAGTTACCATTTATGCCCCCCGTGGTCAAGAATTAGCCCAGCTTTCAGGAGTTCGCCTATTAGTGACATTACTACTAGAATTTCGGGATGCGATCGCTCCGCGTTTACAATCTCTATTAGCTTTCGTCGGTAGTGGGATTGTCTTTGTGCTAACTAAAATCATTGGTCGCGGTTTAGGCTTAATCGGCCGGGGAATCCTCCAAGGTATTGGCAGTGTGTCATTTACAGAAAAAAACTTTAAGCGCAATAGTGAGAAGCCGAAATGAGAGGCTAGTACCGCTGCGCGGAAGTCAAAAGTCAAAAGTCAAAAAGCTTATTTTATAGGCTTTTCATTGATTTCAACTAGTCTGTTTATTTACGCCGACTTATGGTAGGGAAAGTTTTCTTCCCAATAACTAAGTAGAATGGTGTAAATAATTAAAGGTTTGTAGTGAGGACTTTAGTCCTCTAATAAGGACTGAAGTCCTTACTACGAAACAAATGCAATTTTTTTAAATTACTTCACATAGTTTGGTTTTTTCAAGTCGTTCTATTTAATAACTAATAACTAATAACTAAGAACTTATGAATAATAGTGATTTGATCGGTTTAGCAGCTTCTTATACTTATGTTATCTGTCTCCTGGCTTTTGGTGAGGGACTGCGTAGACTAATTGGCGTCAAACCAGATTTAACCCGTAAAGTTATCCATATTGGTGCAGGGATGTGGGTCTTTGGCGTACTTTTGCTGTTTCAAAATTGGCAAATCGGTATTATACCCTTTGCTACATTTATTGGCGTTAATTACCTGTTTTATCGCTATCGGGTTATTGGTGCAATGGATACAGCAGACAGTTCACCGGGAACAGTGTATTTTGCTATTTCCGTGACCCTGTTATTTACATTACTTTGGCGACCAGATACACCAGGAGATAATGCCCCCATTGCTGTGGCTGGAGTGATGGCAATGACTTGGGGAGATGCGCTGGCTGCTTTAATTGGTAGGCGTTTTGGAAAGCATCAATACCAAATAGGAAATTCTGTGCGTTCCTGGGAAGGTTCGGCGGCGATGTTAGTAGCAAGTACGGTGGCGATATTCCTGGTACTGCTATTGTTACCGGGTTCAACACTTAGCCCCCTAGCAGTAAGTATTAGTACTAGTCAAGCTTTCTTGGTGGCTTTAATTAGTGCTGTAGTTGCTACCCTAGCCGAAGCTATCTCACCTTACGGTACCGATAACCTGAGTGTGCCGTTAATAGCAGCAGGGACTATATGGGTACTTTTGCAAAGTTTTTCATGACATGGCGAATGGGGGACGTGTTTTGTCCTAGATGTTCTGCGTCTGGAATTAAATAAAAGTTTAGGTGTGGAAGATTTTGCTGCTTTGGTATTGACTAATTTGCTCTGCTTATTGCCAGTTTACGTGTTAATACTGAATAATAGTATTGTGGTTAGAATTTCCCCAAAAAACCAGCCCTAGCGATTAAAAATCGCGGCTATACAACCATGACGCACAGCATCTTCCCTCCGGGAAGTCAGCCTCTGTGGGTTGAAAAACTTTAATTTTTGGTTAGTCTGTGGATGGGTACTTAGTCTGTGTAGTAGCGAATTTGATTCGCCCACACCTTTGGTAAAAGCTAGTTAAATCAAGAACAATTTAAATAATTAAATTTATGTCAGCAGATTCTACCCCAAATGCCATCTGGATTATTACCGAAGAAGTGGCTGAAAGCTCAAGTACAACTACTGAAACAGTCACAGATAGTGTAACCAGAAGTAGTGGAGCCAGAAGCAGCCGCGATACAGGGGGACTACTCGGCGGATTTGAAACCAAAGAAGAAATAATTTTCAGCCAAAAAAAAGGCGAACTAGTCATTACTAAACGCAAAGTAGAGGTAAGTAAAATCAAGCAAGAAATGAAGGGATTTCTGCAAGCAATGCGGGAAATGCTTGATGAAGCGGAAGAACCCAATTCTAAAATGCAGTTGGATGAGGTGGAGCTTTCAGTAGAAATTAATGGCGAAGGACAAATTAGCCTGTTTGGGATTGGTGGTGGTAAAGCCGGCGGAAAAGGAGCGATGACTTTTAAATTCAAGCGGAAATAATCGGTACTTGAATATGGGTAAGAATTGGGCGATCGCCATCGGCATTAATCAGTACAATAATCTTCAGGATCTAAACTATGCCAAGCGAGATGCAGAGGCGATGGCTATTTGGTTTAAACAAGAAGCCAAATTTGAGCAAGTTTTCCTATTTACTGATGATTCTCCCCCAATTCCCACCTATCCGCCAATCCCCACTCAACCAACTGTTGGTCTGTTGCGGGGATTCTTACATAGACAGTTTGACGAAATTATTATCGATGGGGAGATTCAACCCCCTTTATTAAAACCAGAAGATAATTTGTGGTTTTTCTTTGCTGGTCATGGCAATCGATATAAAGATAAAGATTATTTAATGCTCTCAGATAGTGTCGTGGGAGATATAGAATATACTGCTATTTCTGTTGATTATGTAACTCAAAGATTGCGGCGTAGTGGCGCTGGAAATGTAGTGTTGTTTTTGGATGCTTGCCGTGATGAAAGTAGTCGCTCTGGCTTGGGAATCGGTGAGCAAAGACATCAGGGAGTCATCACGTTTTATTCTTGTACAGCTAACCAAAAATCTTGGGAAATTGATGAATTACAACACGGCTCATTTACCCATTCGCTATTAGCAGCATTGCAATTACAAGGCGAGGCTAATTGTGCTACAGTCGAGCGTTTAGCACAAAATTTAAGTTATCAAGTTCCTCGTCTGAATACTCACTATGGAAAGAAAGCACAAAATCCTTACTGGCAAGCAGATCCACCTTATAAAATGTATTTTATTTTATTAGAGCAAACTGCCACATTTAAAGATGTAGAGCCATTAAAATATCAAGCATCTCAAGCTGAAAACAGAGGCGATTTATCATTAGCAAAACAATTATGGGTGAGAGTTTTAGCTGTATCTCGTGGTGATTGGGAGGCAATTGAAGCGATTGAAAGAATTGCCTGTAAGCGAGGAAATTTTGAATCGATAATCACAACTGTTGAACCTGTAACTTCATCAAGCGGAGGTAGATCAGCCAGTGCTGAACTGTTGGCTCAAAAGCAAGAAAAAGAGAGAATCAAACAGCAGCAAGAAGCAGAGAATCGCAGACAGCAAAAGCAAGAAGAACATCGGCAGAATTTATCTTGTTATCAGCAAGCTTTATCAGAAGCAATTGAGCGAGAATTTCCCCTAAGTACAGCCAGTCGCATGAAGTTAATAAGCTTACAACAATCTTTGCAGCTTACTAACGAAGAAGTTGTGGAGATTGAACAGCCAATCTTCGAGCAAAAGCGGGCGTCTAAAGTAATGGGATTACCCCTGTGGACGGTTGACCTTGAAACGGTAACGGTAAATGAAAAAGGACAGGTAATTAAACGATATTCTAACAAGCAAGCTCAGTTCTTTAAAGAGGACTTGGGCAATGATATAAATCTAGAAATGGTTTCTATCCCTGGTGGTTCTTTTAAGATGGGTTCACCATCAGGGGAGAAAGGTCGAAGTTCCGATGAAAGTCCGCAGCACGATGTAAATGTACCTGCTTTTTTCATGGGTAAATATCCAGTCACCCAAGCACAATGGAAAAGAGTAGCAGCACTACCTAAAGTTAACCGTGACCTGGAAATCGAACCATCTCGTTTTAAAGGAGACAGGCGACCAGTAGAGCGAGTGTCTTGGTATGATGCCGTGGAGTTTTGCTCCCGTCTTTCAAAACATACAGACAAGGAATATCGTTTACCAAGTGAGGCAGAGTGGGAATACGCCTGTCGAGCAGGAACCGAGACACCATTTCATTTTGGAGAGACGATTACAACTGAATTAGCTAATTACAATGGCGATTATACTTACGCTTCTGAACCAAAGGGCAAATATCGTGGAGAAACAATAGAAGTAGGCAGTTTTCCACCCAACGGCTTTGGGTTATACGATATGCACGGGAACGTTTGGGAATGGTGTCTCGATGATTGGCATGATAGCTACGAAGGAGCGCCAACAGACGGTAGTGCGTGGTTTGATAATAATGATAACCTTTATCAAAAACAAGGAAGAGCCGTGCTGCGGGGCGGTTCTTGGGCCCCCGATCCTATCTACTGCCGTTCTGCTTTCCGCCTCATCTACAGTAGGGCGGTGCGCGTCGTCATCAACTACAGTTTTTGTTTTCGTGTGGTGTGCGCTGCCGGGAGGACTTTCCGGTAGCCCTTTATACTTTTCCCCTTTTTGCCCTTTGCACTTGTTCTTTTTCCCTTTTAGAGTGTAGCGAAGCGGAACGATCAAAATTTTTTTTTTAACAGAGTGCTTGACAGGTTGCGGCTGTTCAGATATCCGAATGGTCAAAGTCCGGGGTGAACTGGATTTTTCCGGCGAGGTCAAGAAGGTTTTTCTTTCTACGCAAGCGGACAAATTCTTGCAGAGTGAGGTTCAGCAGTTCTTCTTGAGTGGTGATGTTGGTAAGTTGGAGAGCTTCGTTAAGAAGAGCTTCATCAAGGTGGAGAGTTATTTGCACAGGCTGATTATTGGAGAACTAGTTTTAGGGAAAATGTGTTCTTTTGAATATTATTTGCGTGCAGCACATTTAGGGCTTATTTGCATATTACTCTTAGAGCGTGTTTGAAAAGTTTTTTGATATAACTTTAGGCACTCATTGATACCCCCTAACCCCCCTAAACCCCTTCGGGGATGCGCCTTCGGCGTAGAAAAAAGGGGGAACCAGAATCAAAGTCTCCCTTTTTAAGCGATGTCCTGAGCTTGTCGAAGGGGGAGATTTAGAGGGAACTAAAACTTTTGATACCAACAAGAGGACTTTTCAAACATCCTCTTACGCCACACAAAACCGTCCCTCAAAAAATCGCAGAGGGACGGAACAGTTAACAGTTTGCTAATGACCTTTATGATGGTGATGCTCATGACCGTGACCATGACCATGAGAGCAGCCTTGTAAATTCTGGCTCATGAGGCTTTCGCTCACTTGTTTTAAAGACTCATCCACGGGTTTTAAGCCAATCCAAGCATCAAGTTTTTCGACATCAAAACCTACTTCACGGCGATTGTCTACTTCTAGCAAAGGACGACGAATTAACAGAGGGTCTTGCAACATCAACCCTAATGCTGTTTGTGCATCTAATCTTTCCGGGACTACCTCACCAGATTTTACCTTGGGAGCAGAAGGATTAAACCATTCGCTTACCGGGCGATCGCCAAAAAAAGATCGCAAGCGCTCAACTGTCCAAGGTTCCGAGAGAATGTCATATGCTACCACTTCATGACCAGCAGCGGTTAGCAAGACTTTTTGCTTGATACCACCCTTACAACCTGGTTTGCTGTAGAAAATTACTCTAGCCATTGTATGCTCCCGATGTAAATAAATAACGGATGGAAAAGGGACTAAAGGTTAGTTAGTCACCCCTTCATCAAAAATTCTTTGCTTGATGGGTAACTAAATTGAACTCAAATCTCTCTTTTGGATCAGTTTCCCCGTAAAGATTAAAAGTTACAGTAGGTTCCTCACTGACTGCTTGGACACTGTGAATTGCATCGGGCGTGAAGCTGACAATATCTCCAGGAGATAAAGTTATTTCTCCCGTTGGTTCAATTTTGTCGGCAAAATCTGGGCTGGGGGTACGTCGCCAAAAGGTATTTTTCTCTTGACCTTTTAATACAGCAACTACTCCCCAAGTTCCATGATTATGAATGTTTGAACGCGTTCCCGGTGCAAATGTTACCGTTTGCACTGTCAAGGGAAAACCCAATTCATCGTATAGGAGTAAAACAGAGTTTCCCGTTTTGGTATCAGGCTCTAAATGTTGACTTTGTACCCAATAAGAATTGACAATCAAACGTCTAACCAGCATTCGGATTTCTGGCAGACGAATAGATTCATCATCCACTTGATTGAGAACGTCTTCTAGCTCCGCTAAAAACCGATAGAGACGGTAATTTTCCCTCAATAAATCCCAGGCTCGTACAGATTTACAAACTTGATACTGACCATCTCCAGTTACTAGCCAATCCTTACCTTGGAACATGATTAAAATGTCAATTGGGAAGATTGAGGCAAGACTATTAAAGGAGGTGGATAGTTGTTGGGACTATCGGGAAGACTGGGAAAAACTGGTATGGAAATAGTAGAAGGAAAAGGGTTGGGATTGGGATTGTCAGATAAAGATACAGGTTGATAGATGAAAAAACTATTCATGGCAGTTGATGGTTGATGGTTGAGTAATTAATCGTCTTCTTCTGCGGGACGGGTCAAAATGTCTAGTAGGATTCCGGCTCCAAAATCATTTTTTTCGTCAATTTGCTTGACTCTATTACTGATTTCCTTTGCCTGCTCAATTTCCCCTAATTTTGCTAATACCAAACCAGAAGCCGCATAAGCGTTTAAATACAATCTGATTTGTGGTTCCTCTTGCCGTTTCACTAATATGGGCTGAAGTTCTTCCCAATTATTTGGGAATTTTTCTGCTTCTTTAATTTTATCTAAAACTTTGGTTGCTGTTTGTAGCGCTAGTGAATAATTATTTTTATAATAAAAAAATCTATATGCTGATACCAACACTTCTGTATAATTTCCAGTCTTAGCTAAAGCTTGATGAATGTATTTTTCAGATTCCGTAGTATTTTCCCAGTTTTCTGCTGCCAGTATTAATAACTTTTTAACATCTTCTGGAACTTGAAACCATGAGAACTTATTCGCGTCAAGTTGCATAGTAATCTCCTTTAGAAATTGGGGATTTGGAACCAGAGATTAGGGATTGGGAAAATTTTTACCTAGCCCCTAGCCCCTAGCCCCTAGTCTCTAAAACAACGTCAAAATGTACACTAAAGTGAACAAAATAATCCAAATAATGTCCACAAAGTGCCAATACATTTCTGCCATTTCGATGCCAGTATGTTTGGTAGCAGAATAATGACCGGGACGACGCGATCGCCACACTACACCCAATATCAATAACAGTCCCACAAATACGTGCAAACCGTGGAACGCTGTCATGATATAAAAGCAGTTGGAGAAAACATTAGTAGTCAGGCCATAGCCTAGATTCATGTACTCATAAACCTGACCAACTAAGAAAATCGCCCCCATAAGTGCGGTCACAAGATACCAAAACCGCATTCCCATAACATTATTCTTTTTAATTGCCACATCACCTAAATGAATGACGAAGCTACTAGATACCAGAATAATGGTGTTAATCGCGGGCAAAAATAATTCTACTTCTGTTCCTTCTGGTGGCCAAACTTCTGTAATGCCTCTAAAGAACAAATAAGTAGCAAAAAAGCCCCCAAACATCAGTGATTCAGAACAGAGGAATGTCAATAATCCCCAAATTCGTAAATCTGGATGATGTTCTTCGTGATGTTCACTTGTCGTTGCTACAGTCATATTGTTTACCCTCTAAATGTCCAACCAGAATGAGGTACTGTGTAATACCAAAATTACCTTTCTTTGCTGTATACCTTTGCGCCTTTGCATCTTTGCGTGAAACAAATCATTTTCTCAATCAGCAACGCCTGTTGTTGAATAGGGCAAAAGAAACAAACCGCAAAGATGCGTTAGCGAAGCGTCTCGTTCGCGTTAGCGTCTCCGAAGGAGAAGAGAAGGACACAAAGGTAAGAGGGTTAAAAAGGGTTTTGGCAATTACGACTAATTGTTAGGCGCTAATTTCTGGTGTGCCAACGGGTTGTACTTCAACATGACCGTAGTCGTAAGGGCCATGAGTCACAACAGGTAATTCTTCCCAGTTTTCAATCAGGGGTGGTGAACTGGTTGTCCATTCTAAGCTCAAGGCTTGCCAAGGATTATCACCCGCCAATTCTCCTTTGCGCCAACTTTGCACAATGTTGAGAGTAAAAGGAATAACTGATATGGCTAAGACAAATGCACCAATGGTACAAAGTTGATTGAGGTCAACAAATTGGGGGTCATACATGGCAACCCGGCGGGGCATTCCTTGTAAACCCAACTCGTGCATGGGGAGGAAGGTTAAGTTAGTGCCGACGAAGGTGAGGGCAAAGTGAATGCGTCCCCAGGTTTCATTCAGCTTGCGTCCGGTCATTTTGGGGAACCAATGATAAATACCGGCGTAAATGCCAAACACGGAACCACCAAAGAGGACGTAGTGGAAGTGTCCCACTACATAGTATGTGTCGTGGACGTGGACATCAAAGGGGGCTGTTCCCATTGTCACGCCGCTTAAGCCGCCCATAACGAACATGGACAATAAGCCAATGGCGAAAAGCATGGCACTGGTGAAGCGAATCTTACCACCCCAAAGGGTAGCAACCCAGGCAAATATTTTCACGCCAGTGGGTACGGCGACGATGAGGGTAGAAATTGTGAAGAATATCCGCATCCAACCGGGTGTACCACTGGTAAACATGTGGTGAACCCATACGAATAAACCGACTACGCAAATAGCGACGCTAGAATAGGCGATCGCTTTATAGCCAAAAATCGGTTTACGGGCATGAACTGGGACGACTTCGGACATGATGCCGAAGATGGGCAGAATCATTAGATATACTGCTGGGTGGGAATAAAACCAGAATAGATGTTGGTAAATAACAACGTTACCGCCGGCATCTGGTTTGAAGAAGGATGTACCAAAGTTGAGGTCAAATAACAACAGCACTAAACCCGCAGCTAATACGGGTGTAGAAAGTAGGGCGAGGACTGAAGTGGCTAAGATTGCCCAGCAAAATAAGGGTAGTTGATCCCATTTCATGCTGGGAACCTTCATCATCAGGATGGTGATCACAAAGTTCACCGAACCCAAAATGGAGGAAGTTCCTACCAAAACAATGGCCAAAATCCAGAGTGTCTGGGCGATGGGTGCTGTCACCAAGCTTAATGGTGGGTACGCTGTCCAACCAGATTGGGAACCACCAAAGATAAAACTAGCTAAAATTAGTAGTCCGGCTGGGGGGTTTAACCAAAAGGCGATCGCATTCAGTTTGGGAAAGGCCATATCCCTGGCACCAACCATCAAGGGGATGAGATAGTTACCAAAGCCCCCAATGGCGCTGGGAACAATCCACAGGAAGATCATGATCGTCCCGTGATTGGTCATGAAGGCGTTATACAAGTTGGGGTCGAGTAAATCTGACTCTGGTGTGGCTAGTTCGGCGCGGATAGCCACCGCCATCAGTCCACCGATGAGATAAAACGCAAATGCTGTCACTAGGTATTGAATCCCAATTACCTTGTGATCCACATTAAATGTGAAATAGTCAGTCCATTTCCACGCCTGGGGATGGTTTTCCGCCGTTGTTTCTGGATTTCCTTCGGGTGGCGTGTTCCGGGGAAATTCTACCTGTGTCATAAGCTATTTTGCGACAATTTATTTTTGTCCTTAGTCAGTTGTCATCATTAATTAAGGGAATAACTAACCGCAAAGGACGCAAAGTACACTAAGGAAAGAGGTTTGGAAAGTCCTCAAGCAATGACTAACGATTACTTTTGAATCTGGGCGAGGGTGGTTGTGTTGACACCCAAGTCATGAATGTGGGGTGCAAGAAACTCTGATGTTGATAGTTCCGCCGGATTTACTGCTACGGCTTGATTGAGGTCTTGCGCTTGAGCGATTTGGCTTTGTGCTAGCCAGTTATCAAATTCTTCTGGGGTGTGGACTATGACTTGTGTCCGCATGGAACCGTGATAACCACCACACAGTTCTGCACAAACTACAGGATATGTACCTACTTTTGTGGCGACAAATCGTAATTGGGTAGCAATACCGGGAAGTGCGTCTTGCTTCAACCGGAATTGTGGTACCCAAAATGAGTGAATGACATCTTGTGCTGAAAGATTCAGTTGCACATCAGCACCAATGGGAACGTGTAATTCTCCAGTGGTAATGCCACTATGGGGATAGTTAAATATCCAGGCGTACTGCATCCCTTGGACATCAACAATCAAGTCTGCTTGTTTTCCTTGTGATTTGGGAGATGCACCAATACCAATGTTGGCGGTAGTTGCAGATGTTGAGGTGTCATCGAGAGTAGCAGCGATCGCACTACCACTGACATGAGCCATAGCATGAGGATGACTCCCCGGCTCAAATCCGCCCATTTGGTTGTACACATCTACACTGTAAATGCCCAAACCAACGACAATGACGGCGGGGATTGCTGTCCAAAAAATTTCTAAAGGAAGATTGCCTTCTACTGGTGTACCATCGGTGTCATCACCTGCACGACGACGGTACTTAACTAGAAAAATTAGAATCGTTCCTTCGACAATCAGAAATAGGGCGATCGCAATGGTAAACATGACATTGAAAAATGCGTCTACCAAGGGTGCTTGTTGCGATGCTTGTTCTGGCAGTAGAGTATTATTTTGACCGATCCAAATACTGATTACTGTGACTACTATACCAGCAACCAGAGTCCATAGTGAAACAGGAACTTTTTGCATAGGTGCTACCTGCTCTATAAGCCATCATTAAAGGTGTGATTTTCTGGAATTGGACAATAGGTATTGGGTATTAGTGATTCATGTGATAACTATTGCCCTACTCCCTACTCCCCACTTTTGCTTTTACACATTCACAGGGCAGCGTTTTTTCTTTTCACTTATTAACTTTCTATCTCACACTTACAGAAATTGGGGGAATTTTCCAGATCATTTCACATCTTTCCCCCAAAAATTTCACGCTATATTTAATTCCTACGACGGAAGCACTTTGTGCTTACAAAAAATTAGTTGTTTCCAGATGACACCATTAGCTCTATTATTGATACAGTTCAATTATCAGCAAGTATAATTTTGTCAATAACTAACAATTTACGATTTACAAATCTGCTTACTATGAACTCTTTGCTAGTTACAGTAAGTATTTAATATTCCCCTCTAGATACCTTGCTTAGACATTCATGCTTGATGCTGACGGTGCCTTTTGGAACAACCAAGTCTGTAAGCAATTCACCTATGCATTAATTAGTTAATGCCGCATGGGTATAGCAATTTTTGGAACAAATTCTGGCACAAGCTTCACAACCAATACAGTTTTCTGGGTTGGCAATAACCATCACCTTACGTTCTATTTCATCATCATCTTCATCCTCTACAAATTCTCCATCTTCGTTGAGTGCTTTCAAACTCAATACATTGTGACCACAGATTTTAAAGCATCTGCCGCAGCCGATACATTTCTCTAGGTCAATTTCCTGGGCAAATTTAGGTGTCCAGGTATTACCGCCAAATGTCAATCCTGTTAGTTGTGCCATGAATAAACCCTCGGCAATTCCGCCTACAAAATTGTTTGTACTTTAATCATCATCCTAACCCAAGATGATTGTCTTTTTTAACTATTAATCAATTATTTTTTTGTTGATTAAAATTTCATGACTTTCTGATATTTGGGACGTACTTGTACTGTTTTTATTGATTAAATGAAAGTTTTTACTATTAATAAGTCAGCGATTGGTAATTTACAGATGATTGAAAACTCAACTAAAAGCTGGGTTTTATAGAACTGGATGTTTTTCACATCACTCAGGAAAAACTTAAACAGTACACTTTGTTGCTGTGTTCAATGAAATTAATTTTCATTTTGACTGCTGGCACAAATAAAAATATGTCAGAAATTGTAGCCGCATATACATTTTATATGTTTATTTATTACATTCAATAATAATGCTTTTGTTATTTATAAAATAATAAAATTGAACTTTTTTGTAATGTGATTTCTTCTATATTTTCTAAATCAAAAACCTACATTAAACATTGATTTATGGATAAAGCAAATTGTATATTTAACAACAGAAAATTAATCTGCGTTAAATATTAAAATTATTAATAAACAGAATGAAGCCTAGTAATAATTTACATATATGTTCTTTGAAAACACTTTGGGTAAGTCTCTCTGGTCAAAGAAAACAGTTTATCAGCTAACTTTTGATTAAAGTATTAAGAAAGCCACCTAGGCTCATTATGAACAAATTTATGCCCGTATTTATGAAATGTATAGTTAATAAAGAAGTAATCCACAGCAGCCTCAAAAGTTTAAATAAGCTTCCAGTTGGATGTGTATTTTAAATACGGATGTGGGGAATTATGACAGCAGGAAGAAATTTTTCTTGCTGGAAAGATAATTTGGTGGCAAGTGACGAATAAAAAAACATCCAGGGGAGACTTAAACCAAACATCTCAACGATTAGAGTGGGAAGAAGCCCGATAGCCGTATGCCTTATACAATTCCTAACAACAGTTGCGTTGGATGTGACAACTGCCGCCCACAATGTCCGACGGGTGCAATCAAAATCGAAAACGATGAATACTGGATAGATCCTGCTCTTTGTAATAACTGTGAAGGCTATTATCCCGAACCACAATGTGTAATGGCTTGTCCAACTAATTCGCCCATACCTTGGCAAGCTAAAAAAGGTAGATGTAAACTTGAGCCGAGAGATGCTCCCAGTCACGATTTATTCGCCAACGGTAAAAATACTCCGTTTGCTTCAGCGATCGCCATCTGGGAAGCTTGCAATGTCTTAGCGCAACGGACATCTCTCAATTGGGAAATTGATGCTGAAGGATACCTGTGTTATGGGCGTAAACTCAAACAAGGAAGAGGTGCGATCGCCTTTCACATCCAAGATCCATTCCCGGTTAACAATGGCGATGTCCCAACTCAAAATCGCGTCACCGAGTTAGCTGCCATAGAGTCCCTTGATATTCGCGCTACTTGTATTCATTTGATGTTTGCTGCCTATGCTACATCCTTAGATCAACCTTGGGAGGACGAATTTACCATTGACGAACGCCAAATTGAGAAATATTTAGGCTTAGAGAAACGAAAAGACCTCAGTAAAAATGCCAAGTTGGCTTTAATGAAAAACATCGTCCAGCAGGCTTGTTCGTTGGTAATTTCCATTGACTGGCCCCAACAAGGACGAGTCCCAGGATTTTCGGTAACAAAAAGCCGCCTATGGCACTTAGTCAATATTCAGCATCACTTCCAAGAAGACGATTTAGGGTGCAAATATTTGATTGGACTAACTTTTAAAGTCAAAGCTGGCATCTGGGCAAAGTATTTCTTAAACAAACAAGCATGTAGAGAGCGAACAGCATTTTATCAATATGGTAGTCTACCTAAAACGCTGTTAACTACAGTTATGAGTATTTGGCAGCAGCATGAAGGCGCAGTTCGCATGATGCTATGGTTGCTGTTTAAAACCAAAATGGGCAAAGAACAACGCATCACCATTCCTACTTTGCTCCGCATCGCTTATGGGGAAGAAAAAGTTGCTGTTGCATCTAGACAACGCGAAGAACGTAAGCGCTTGCTGCGAACTTTTGAAAGTGACCTAGAAATTCTCAATCATCATGGCATCAAACCGATGTTTGACCCAGTAACTTACCCGTTAGAAATTCAACCTTTGTGGGCGAAGTTAATGGGTATTCCCGAAGATCCAGACGAAGCATTAGAATTTTGGATTAATGACGGTGGTGGTAATACCCGCCTCACGGATTCCGGCCCCCGTGGTAAATGGAATCTGTTGATGAATGCGCGGATTTTGTCTTTTGAATTACCGACGGAGTGGGAACAGCAAATATCGGACTCCCAAAAAAAGCAAAGGCGAACTGTCAAAAGCCGAAGAAAGGCCGTAACTACAAGCGAATTACCTGGCGAAGAAATTTTGCAAGCGCGAAAAAACTTAAAACTTTCCCAGAGGGAATTAGCCAAGTTAACAGGTAAAAGCCAAAGTTGGATTCGTGATGTAGAAAATGGGCGCTTGAAAGCTAAGGTGGAAGACCAAGCAATATTAAGGAAAGTACTAAATATTACTTAATTTACCTGTTCTCTGTCCCACAACTTGTGGTGCATCAACCCATAACCTCATTTGCTCACAACAAACAGTAGCAACAGGCTGACTGAAATTGATACCCGCAAAAGGACTTGTAGCCGGGACTTGTACGTTGCAACCCACCAAACCCAAACGAGCATCAAGTTCAGCCCGAAATGCTAATAAATTAGTATTCATGACGCTGAAAGCAGAAGCGCTTAACTTTTGTCGCCATGCTAGACTTTGCTGATTGTAATTGAGATGGCACAGCAGGCGATCGCCTTGACGCACAGTGACATTTTTTCCTTCCCAGGTAAAATCGGCAAGTTCTTTGGGTAATCCCCAAATTTCCCGTCCACCAGCTACAGAATCAGCATTATCTACATATATATGGGAAATCCAAGGGCCTATTTTACCTTGATAAAACACCACAGCCGAGACAACAATTAACTCACTGTATTGCAGCACTGAGCCTGATTCATACCGAGATAAATAGATACCACCAAGAGTTTTACCAGGCCATACAGAAATAATATTTAACTCTGTCGGCACAAGTGAACGCACTTGTTCAATATTGACCAAATGCAGAGTTTGAATAGCATCGCCTACAAGTGTCCAAGGTGCTGAAGGATAAGACATATCATTTCCTGAACATTTGATTTTTGACTTCCAAGATAGCGGTACCAGATTAATGGCACAAAGAGCGATCGCTCTCTTCCACTGCTATGTTATTTTGCAAATAATTTTGTACCAACTTGCAACCATAAGCTAGTGCATCTAGCTGGAGAATTTGCGGCAAATTCCACAAAATCATTGTATTGTCATCACCACCTGAAGCTCAAACTTTTACCCAACGCCCAATTTTGAGCATCTTTTAAAGCCTCTCCCCGCAATAAACGTGACTCATCTTTATAACCTGATGCTACCCAAGCATTAAATATTTGTGAGTAAGGACGGAGATTGTCTAATTGCCTAATTACCCATTGGTCATTAAAAACTTGTCGATAAATTAGATTTTTAATTTTCAGGTAGCCTTTGTGTTTCTCAACTAAACCAGATAACAATAATTCTGCCTGTTCTCGACTATCATCGATGGCTAAAGGAGGGTTAGCTTGTCCTTCTGTTCCGGCGGTTTCAGCTTCTAATACCTGCTGATAAAGACCTAACAACCGCCCTGCTCGTTGTTCATCATAAAGCAGGCGATCGCGGATTGTGCGTAAATGTTCTGGTTCGTCTTGAGATTGCCAATGCTGAATAATCTGCTTTTTGACCAGTTGTTCTATCCAGTACCCTTCAGTAGCTGGAGGTAAATCAATTTTTTTGTTTGGTGTTTCCCAGGCAATTTGGACAACTAACTGACACAGTTTTTGCGTCAAAAAAGGTTGTCCACCTGTCCAGTCAAGAATCTTCTGTAATACTACTTGCGGTTGACTGACTACTTTTTCTAATCCTTTGAGTAATGGTGTTGTTTCTTGGAGTTGAAAACCAGACAACTCGATTGCTGCACCAATATTAAAAGGTGTGCGCCGCTTATCAGTAATCAGGTCAGATGGACTAGCTACCCCAAACAGTGCAAATCCTAAACGTTGAAATTTTGGGTCGTGCGATCGCTGATTATAGCAATGACGAATCCAGGCAAAAAAGTCACTGACTGCAAAACTCAAACTTAATAAACTATCAATTTCATCTATAAATATAAAAAACCGCTGATTTTGTGCTGGATCCAATAAAATTTCTTCTACAAATTGATTTAGCTTCTGCACCGGAGAAAGACCCGCTTGCATCTCCCACCAACATTTAAAATTAAAATTTTCAGCCAGATTTAAATCGTAAAAAAGACTAATAACAATCCCTTTGTACCATTGTTCACTTGTTGTATCTTCACTACCCAAGCGGGTCACATCTAGATAAACACAGCTATGACCTTCTTTTTTCAGATGATTACTTGTGCGATGTAGGAGTGATGATTTACCCATTTGCCGAGCATTGAAGACATAACAAAAATCGCCAGCTTTGAGACTGGCATAAAGTTGTTCATCTGTCTGACGAATAACGTAGCTAGGATCATCGCTAGGGAGACTGCCACCAACTTGGTATTTCATATCATCTTTTGATAGCAAATAAAGAAACTAACACAATAATTAGTAATTTGTAGAAATTTTGTTGCCATTATATATGGTCACTCTTGATAAGTAAGACATAGCTTAACTATTATCAAATACAATAACCAAAAAGTTTTATATGATTTAGATTTTTTAGATAAATTCCTTAACTGTCTTAACTGTCCTTTTAATGTGTAATTTTCTGGTTAAATGTCTTAATTGTCCTTGCAATTTACTGATATAAGTAATACCATTATTGACAGACATAATATAAATTAATAACTTTACTTCAATAAAACAGCATAAATAATTAAATATTTGTATTTTCTAATAAAAATGGCACCAGCCAAATATCAATTGTATGATATATGCTACGCAATTCCCAGTTCTTTGCATTTAGAAGATACCCCTAAATAATGAATCTTTAATAGTGGCAAATTCTCTGATTTGCGTCAGACGATATCATTCCACAATCAAGGAACTTGAAAGGTTAAAACACCCTTGATTGCAGAATTTATTTAGGTCAAAACAGACAGTTGTTTTCTGAAATAAGACCGATAGAGTTCACAACGGGGTAAGATGCGATCGCCTTTAAAGCAAATCAATCCTAAACTTTCGAGTTTATAGGTATCCACAGGATCAAGAATCACACCTTGTTCTGCTACAAGCTCAGTATATATTTCTAACAATTTAGGATTAGCTTGCAGTTTTACCCAGTATCGCCATAAGTGATGACGATAAATGCCACCATTAGCCATCGCCTCTTGTATTAAATCTTGTAAAGTCATATTTTGAGATACAAGACAAAACAAAGCTATTTGAATCAGCGCTGGATGACCTCCCACAAGAGACATTAATTGAGCAATTTCTTGACCAGAAATCCAATCTAGACCGTATCTTTTGGCTAAATCTTTTACTTGTTGCTGTGTAAATTCGCCCAGACGGATAGGTAATCCAATATTAAATGGTGAGCGGTTAATATTTAGGGAAATATACTGTTCTGTAGAGTAAACCACCACTAATCTTAGCTTCTGCCAATGGTGCTTTTGTCGTGCCTCCTCGCACCAAGAACGCAACAAAGCAAAAAACTCTTGAGCAATGTGAGGATACTCAAAAAAGCAATCAACTTCATTCAATACCAGAACGATAGGATTGTGACTCTGCTTGAGAATATGATTATGCAAGTAAAAACTACAGATTAACTTATGTCCAAGTTCCTCATCCCAATCATCATCAAGCTTAGGTTCCATCCCTAATTGTTGGGATATTTGCCAACAAATACAACGCAAAAGTTTACTTAAGTTAGTTAAACAGTTGTCATCAATTTGGGAGCAATTGAGATTAACAGTCTGATATCCTTGTGTCTGTGCAAAGTCTAAAAGACGCAGTACCAAAGAAGTTTTACCCATTTGTCTAGGAGACAAAATTCTAATTACAGACCCTGGTTGCGTAAGTTCTCGATAAACTAATTCTTCTATGGGTGGACGCTCAACATATAAAGGGGAATCTAATGCTACTGGCCCATCTGGATATGAGAAACAATTTTTTAATTGATCACTAGAAAGTTGAGACTGATTTTCTGAAGAAAAACTGGATATTTCAGTTTCGTGATCTTCACTCAAAGCTTTGTAATCTTCTCGATCTAATTTTAGATTAAAGGCACTAAAGCACAATTGGAGAGTTTTTTGATCTACACCTTGACTCAAAGACCACAATCGACTCAGAGTTTTAGTAGAAACATTGACCACATTGCTCAGGTCATCTAAACTTAAGCGATCGCCTTTGTTTTCTGCTATTTCCCAAGATAAAATCGCTTCTTGTAACCGCTGTAGTCCCTGAGAAGTTAAGACAACTCCTCGTCTTCTTTTAATCTTAGTTTGTTTAAGTTCCATAAACTGTGTACCAACTATTTTTTGCGGACACAAAATCTACTTGCTGGAGTCTGATGATCCAATTGCTAGGAGAATTTAATTCGATGGTTAGCGTCGAAGATTTAAAATTTCTCATTTAAAAAGCAGCCAAAATCAGCAACAAAAATGCTGCACTAAAATTGACTAGATTTTACTCAAGCCACTTAGAGTTATAAATGAAATTTGTTGCAAAATAAGCTAAAGAGTCTAAATACAGATAAAGCTAATTTAATCCCTTAAATGACTAAAATCTAGCAATTACTGGTATTTGAGCTTTTCTAGGCTTTATTTAGCCGCAAATTCGTGATTTTACATTGATTTACTGCTATTTTAATTTACTTCAGTTCTTTAAGTAAGATTTTAAACTTTTCATGAACTTAATTTAAGCGCCCTATAGAGTTCCTCCATGAAAAACTTACAGCATATTAACATCATAATAAACTGATTAAAGCGCACTTAGTGTTCTAATTTACTTTAAATCCGCCAAATATTTTGTCGATTATAATTACAATATTTGTAACAAAAATAACACGCTATCAGCGACTTCAGTCAAATAGTTACCAATTTTAAGCAAAAATATAAAAATATTTACTTAGTGAATAAGTATAAAAAATTAGCTTATCTCCGGAAATACTCCCAAAAGATAAGCCAAACTTTTCTGTATTAATTCAACGGCTCAATAATGGTTTTTAAACCATTACTATTCAGTATGCTTACTATTTCATCAGCATTCTGACGATTACTAAAAACTCCCGCTTGCATGACTCTGCGACCCTGACGGATAGTAGGAAATGCACCAGGTGCCAAATTTCGCACCATATCTCTTTCTCGGTCGGTGGTAACATTGACCACTACGCGGTAACGGACACCCCTCTGTTGAACGTTAGTAGGAGGCAAGGCAGTTGTACGAGTTGGGGTCACTGGTGTCGGTTGCAGATTACCAGAAGCGCCAATGGGAAGATTACCATTAGGGTTTGCTTGTAGAACTGATTCACCAAACGGAGGTTCCCCCGATGTAGGCAATGGTTGGATGGGACTGATGTTTACAGGCGGTGATGCAGGAGCCGTAAATTCAACCGTATTGGGATCGATCTTGACGTAATTCATCTGTGGTTGCACAGGCTGGGTGGGCTGACTAGGCGCAGCAAAAGTAATTTCTCCATTGGCTGGGATGTCTTGAATAACACGATTGGCCACAGTAACGGGAGGAGAATTTTCCGCTATGGGTGCTATTTGTGCGTTGAAATCTACCTGACCAGCAACGCGATTTTGAGCCAGCGTATTGCCAGCAGCAGGAATTACTTCTTTCGCGGCACTAGCATTAATGTCATGGCGAGTATTATTACGAAATTCATTACCACCTGGTTCAGCAACAGTACCCAAATTTGGGATTGCTTGAGCGATCGCTACTAAACCATCTTCTTGACTACCTTGAATTAAATTATTGCGTAAAATTGGGCGAGCATTAGCTTGTACTATAATTCCAGAGCGATTGTTTTGAATTTGATTACTGACTACTATAGGTGCAGCATTTTGGGTAATATTAATCCCAAAACCCGTTTGTTCAAAGACATTTTCCCGCACTTGGGGCTGAGAAGTACCACCAATTGTGATGCCATTGGCACCGTTGCGATGAAAGTAATTCTTGTTAATAGTTGGGGTACTTTTGCCAGCAATAGAAATCCCATCCTGGGTATTGCCAGTAAATGTATTGTCCGTGATTAGCGGATTGCTTGATTCAATCCATAAACCATAACCACGGGGATTTGGGTTTGTTACTGTTACTCCAGTTAACTTCGCTTGGTTGGCCCCAATCAGGGTAACGTTTTGACCACCAAAGCTGCGGCTGAGAAATCCACCTCCGCCTTGAATCGTTATGCCCTGTCCTTTGGTAGCAGCATCGCCTTGAATGGAAACACCCGTTTTGAGAAGCAGAGGAAAAGACTCTCCAGTGTCAGCGCTGTAAGTGCCTGGGGACAGTACAATTACCGTATTGGCAGTAGCTAGTTTCAATGCTTGGGTAATTGTCTTGACGGGAGCGCTTTCACTACCATTATTTACAGTATCGTCACCCATGTCTGGGTTCACAAACAACATATTAAGCTGAGATGTTGTTTCACTCAGCAGTATTTGCTTTGGTAGAGATGGCAACTGAGCAACGGCACTACTGAGGTTTACACTGAGTAACACTGTGCTTACTACTCCTATACCAAGTGTGAAAGATAATATTCTCGAAATAGCAGGTCTTGCCAATTCCAGGGCAGGGTTTGATTTGTTAACCTGGTTATTTAGCATTGATTGCAGGATATCTGCTTGAAGATATTTGGTAGACAAAATAGGGAAACTCAACTTTACACCACTCCTGAGAAGTAACAATAAAGTTTTATACTCTAAGACTAGAGTATGTCGATAATCTTATCCGCATATTGATTGATTTAGTCTGTTACCTATAAAGTAACTTAGGGAAATTTTAGCTTGCTTGACTCTTCCACCGGGAAGAGAACATAAACTATTGCAATATTAGGACTTACCTAAAATTCACGTAGTTATGTCATTACCAGCGATAGCGACGTCATCACCGAAAACTCTGGAATTGCTTTCCTATCGTTGCAATGACAAATTTTGCTTGCGTAAGTTCCTGACTTTTCCACATGAGGTGAAAAGTCAGGTGTAAGTTCTAGAGATAATGCCGCAATTATATTTACTCGTCCTGGGCATTGTTCAGACTTGAGGGCATAGGGACTTCAAACTAAATAAATGTCGAATCATTCGGTAAGCAGGGGAGCAGGGGGGAGAAAGATAACCTTGCATCCCAGTAAATTGGATAATTTAATTTCTGGAAGTCCCATAAAAGCGTTCTCCTCGCTGTCATAATGCCAGATGCATCGATTAATCAGGACAATTTTTCACTAAACTTTATGTCAGCAATCAAAAATACTGATCGCCACAAGCATTGAGATTTGCTAAGGTAGTCTTAACATATTGAAAAATTTGGCTAATTAAAACTGAGAAAATAGCTACCGATACTTTCTAAGTACTGGTATTTTCTCACATATTAAGTGTTGCGTGTTGGTGTGTATGGGGAATCACATATTTTTATTCAGAGAGGGCTATGGTTGTAAATTTTTCTCGGACTTCTACTTCCGCAGAACTTTTAAGGCAAATATTCCACAAGGTTGATGCCAAAAGCTGTCCTAAGTTATTCAATTTTCATATGCATACAGTCCATTCCGATGGCAAGTTGCAACCAAGTGCATTAATGGAGCAGGCGATCGCCATCGGGTTGCAAGGATTGGCTATTACAGACCATCATAATATTGGTGGGTATGAAGCAGCACAAACTTGGTTAGAAGACTGGCAGTGGCAAAATCCTGGTGAAAATACTCCTCACCTGTGGAGTGGTGTAGAAATTAATGCCAACCTGTTAGATGTAGAAGTTCACATTTTGGCTTATGCTTTTGAGCCAGAAAGTTCTATTATCAAACCTTATTTGCAAAAAAAAGCTACTACAGGCACAGCATATCAAGCAAAAAACGTGATTTCTGCTATTCATGATGCCGGAGGATTAGCTGTTTTGGCTCATCCAGTGCGTTACAAGCGATCGCATTTCGACTTAATTCCCGCAGCCGCAGAACGGGGGATCGATGGTGTTGAAGCTTTCTATGCTTACAACAATCCTAAACCCTGGAGACCAAGTTCTTTGGAGTCAGAACAAGTACAACAATTAGCTAGCGAACATAATCTTTTTAATACCTGTGGTACTGATACTCATGGGTTAAGCTTGCTCCAACGTTTGTAATTATGCAGTCATCTATTGTTAACACTCCTGGTTTTTTGCAGCCAGGGGAGTTAATATATTTTGTATTTTAGATTGAGGTTAATGATATTTAAATATAATATAAGAGTTAAATTTTTTTTAAATTTTATTCATACCTTTGTTTTGTCTTTAGCTTTAAAATACCAATAAAGATTAGCAAGAGTTAAATCTGGAATTTCTTGCCAATTTAAAGGAATTAATCCTTTTTGACCTAAAGCAGTTGCTTGTTGAGCAATGTAAGATTCGTAATTACTCCGCAAATTTGGATTCATCATAAATAAAAGTTGATCGCGTAAAGACAAATAATGAGCTTTTTGCTTTAAAGTGTTATAACTTACTAATTCCTCTGACTCAGCTACAATATCTGACTGTAGATTATCCTCTGAATTAGCAGTAGATGGCAATTCTAACTTTGCTAATTTTTTTTGTTCATTGGGACATAAACTTTTTATCCAATCAACATGATTTTGCCAAGATTCCAAAATTGGTAAATCATTGTTACGAATACAGGCAATTTCCGGAAAAATAAAATCTAATTCTTCTTCAGACTCACATCGCTCAATCACAGTAAGGCAATCTTTACGGATTTTATTTTGTAGATGTGCTAGACAATTGCTTACAGCATCTGACTCATTTTGTATTTGATAAGTTAAAGCGATCGCTTGCTCAATTGACCAAGCACACTCTACTCGGCGAAGATGTCCAGCAGCACAAGTTTCTTCTAATAGGAGAGGATTATTATATTGCGATAAAGCATTTGTCAACATTAGTTGTGCATTTGACAGTGTAGAGTTTTTTATATTTGAATCATTTATTGATTGAGCAGTTTTAATTAGTCTTAATGCTTCCTGAAATTGCCCAGAAGCTTGAATTAAGACCAAGTGATGTTGCTGGTATTTGACATCTTGAGCAACTTGGTCAATTCGTTGAATAATTTCTTTTCCCTGGTCTTTTAAAGCTTCCTTGATATCAATAAAACCTTCGTGCATATGCAGATGCAATAACTCTACCTCTTTTTTCAATTTTTGAACTTGATAAAGATTTACCGCTGATAGTACAACTCCTACGGCTACACCACAACCAATTACAGATGTAGTAGCTTGTAGAATCCCTACACTATGCTGAAGACTTTCAATCATTTTGTAAGTTTTTTGAAAACCCCTATGAGTTTGAAGCATCTGTAAGCCACCCATCGCTATCTGTACAGGAGCGAATAAGGAAGTGGTAGGAACTCCTGAAACTCCTGCGAATTTATTAACTACACCAATTGCATGAGCTACGAATTGACCAGTTTCTTTGTTTCTAGCCAGACCAATCAACTTTCCGGCTCCATCACGGACAACTTCATAAACACCAGCCTCAATACCGGATTGAATGATAGGAGCAAACTCAAATAACATATTGTAATTAACTTAAAAGGTAATTTTGGTAGTCTAACTTTTGTGATTACCAAAAATAACCGTATTTTTTCGGAGATGTCTAATTTTAGTAAAATTTGGGCATACTGTAATTAAGGTTAATAATACAAATTCATAGAGTACCAGTTATTGAGTGTAGTATTACGGGGAATTTAATATGAATGAATATTTAAACAGATTTCAAGATGTGGCTATATCTATAGATGAAATTTTAATGCTTGAGGAAAGTTCATTAGAACTTAAGCAATCAGCTACACAACTTCATCAATCAATCAACCCATGTATTCAAGAAGTTAAAAAATATGCTAACAATCTGAGGAATTTACTTCAAGAATGTTTTAATAATTTATCTGATGCCGAAGATGTTTGGCATAGTAAACAAAGAATTACTGACATTGCAACATCTGATCTTTGGGAAGAATTAGGAGCCTTAAGTGGTAATGTATTTAAACTTCGTCGTTTAAAAAATCAATACAAGTTAGAAACTCTTGAAAAAACTAAGATAAATTGGCATAAAAAAGTAACAAAGCTTGAACAATATTTTTTGCTTGAGAATAAGAATCACAAAAATGCATTAAATATTTTTGAAAAAGATGGTTTTGTCAAGCATTTAAGGTTTGAAATAGAAACACAAATAGAAGAAATCAAGATTTCTTTAATGTATTCGACAGCATTAATAATTAATCAAATAGTTGAACCACGTATAGCTTTTTTTCAAAAATGCATTGATCAATTAGATCAAAAAGAAAAATATCAAGTAGTTAGTATCTTTAATTCTGTCAATGAATCTATCAAAAAATTAGTTGAAACAGCATTTATATTTAAAGAGAGAGGAGCTATCATATATTACAACATTAAATACTTAATTGATTCTGTAATTCAAACATCTGATTTCCTAAGCAAACAAAGCGGTTTAACAATTACTAGAAACCAGTTCACTAAGTGTCACGAAGAAGTTATAGAAAAATTAGAAAAGGTAATTGATGCTGTGATTGATGAATTATTTAAATTAACTACTCAAGGAATGGAACAAGCGATCGCCTTTTATAATGACTTTCTAGAGCGACAGTTACGATATCAACAAGAAACACCAGAACAGCGTCTAGCAGAAAAAGTTTGGATTTATCAGCAGCGTTTAGAAATAGCGCGAGTACAAAATGGAATTGATGCAATTTTGAATAACGACTATCCCCAGTAAATTAGCTTTACCAACCACCAACCATCAAAGTAGCTTACCTTAGTGGTGCAGAAAAGTCTTGAACCGCTTGTATACCAGGAGTCTGACTGAG